>NZ_JABAEE010000006.1:0-114390 GCF_023701885.1 Pseudomonas sp. CG7
CCCCCCATTTTTTATTCACGCTGAACACTCCATACGCTATTCCTTCCTGTCTAGTGGTCTCTGAGATGCCTATAAGTGACAGGCAACACCCCCATGTCAGCCTGAAACTTGATCGGTGAAAACGCCCAGGTCGACACCGCCACCGCCAATGTCATGCCTGTCAGCAACACCACCTTGCCGGTAAACAGCAGCGCCTGGTAATACGCCTGGGCCAAGGTGTCGCCAGCACGCATCCGCGCCAGGATCACGCTCAACACATAGAGCGCATAATCGACGCCAATGCCCACGCCCAAGGCAATGCCCGGCAATGTCGCGACTTTCACCCCCATGCCCAGCCCCACCATCAGCGCCTCGCACAGGATCGAGGTGAGCATCAGCGGCAGCATCGCGCACAGGGTCGCCCGCCAGCTGCGGAAGGTCAGCAAACACAGCAGGCTGACAGCACCGTAGACCCAGAACAGCATCTCGCGCATGGACTTCTTCACCACGATATTGGTCGCCGCTTCGATCCCCGCGCTGCCGGCCGCCAGCATGAACTTGACCTCCGGCATCTGATGCCCGGCAATGAATTGCTCACTGGCCTCCACCACCCGGTTCAAGGTGTCAGCCTTGTGATCGGCCAGGTAGACGTACAACGACAGCATCGAACACCCCTGGTTGAACAACTCCCGCGGTGCACGGGTTTGCACGGCCCCCAGCGCGCCGTCGTTGGGGATCAGTTCATACCATTTGAAGTTGCCTTCGTTATAACCGGCCGTGGCGATCTTGCTCAGTGCCGCCATCGAGGTGGTCGACTCCACGCCGGGCAATTGCTCCAGTTGCCAGGCCAGCGCGTCTACCGCGGACAGGCTGGCGTAACGGGTGCACTGATCTTCCGGGGGCTTGATCATGACCACGAAGATGTCCGAGCTGGCCGCGTAGTTTTGCGTCATGAACAGCGCATCGCGGTTGTAGCGCGAGTCGGCCCGCAGCTCCGGAGCGCCGGGGTCCAGGTCGCCGATTTTCAGGTGCAGGCTCACGGCAAAACCAAACGCGGCCAACAGCAAGCCAACCAGCATGGCGCCAATGGCCCAGCGCCGTTGGGTGAACAGATCGAGCACGCGCCACAGCGGATGCTTGATCTGCGCCTGTTGCTCATGGGTTTCCGCACTCAGGCTGCGTTGCGCCGCTGCCGGGCTGACGCCGATGTAGCTGAGCAGGATCGGCAGCAGAATCAGGTTGGTGAAAATCAGCACCGCCACGCCGAGGCTGGCGGTGATCGCCAGGTCCTGGATCACTCGGATGTTGATCAGCAGCAACACCGCAAAACCGACCGCATCACAGAGCAACGCGGTGATGCCGGCAGCGAACACCCGGCGGAAGGTATAACGCGCGGCGACCACCCGGTGAGTGCCACGGCCGATGTCCTGCATGATGCCGTTCATCTTCTGCGCGCCATGGCTCATGCCGATGGCGAAGACCAGGAACGGCACCAGTGCCGAGTACGGGTCCAACTCATAACCGAGCAAGGCAAGCAGCCCCAGTTGCCAAAGCACCGCGGCCAGTGAACACGTCACCACCACCAGGGTGCTGCGCGCGCCACGGGCGAAGCCGAACAGTACCAGCACCGTCACCAGGACCGCCACCACGAAGAACAGCAGGACTTGGGTCATCCCTTCGATCAAGTCGCCGACGATTTTGGTAAAGCCGGTGATGTGGATCCTCAGATCGTCGGTCTGATACTTGTCCCGCAGCGCCTCCAGTTGCCGGGAGAATTCGCCGTAATCCAGCGCCTTCCCCGTCTGTGGATTGATTTCCAGCAATGGCACGAAAATCACGCTGGACTTGAAGTTGCCCGCGACCAATTGACCGACTTCCCCGGAGCGGCCCACGTTGGTCCGCACCTGCTCGATGCTGGCGGTCGACCCGTCGTAGTCGTCGGGGATCACCGTGCCGCCGTCCAGACCTTCTTCGGTCACGGCAGTCCAGCGCGTGGTCGGGGTCCATAGCGACTTCATGTAGGGACGGTCGACGCCCGGCAACAGATAAAGCTCGTCGTTGAGCTTGGCCAGGGTGTCGAGGTAATCCTTGGTGAAAATACTCCCCTGCTTGACCTCCACGGCAATGCGCAGCGAGTTGCCCAGGCCGCTCAACTCACTGCGGTTCTCGAGGAAATTGGCGACATAGGGATGCCCGGTGGGAATGGTCTTCTCGTAGCTGGAATTGATGCCGATGCGGGTGGCTTGCCAACCAAGCACCAAGGTCACCAGCAGGCACAGCAGGATCACCAGCGGACGATGGTTGAAGATCGCCCGCTCGGCGAAGTTGCCCGACGCCCGGTCGAAGTCTTCCTGGCGGCCGATCACGGTTTGGGTTCTGTCGTCTTTCAAGTTTGACTCCTGTTGCACGAGCCGTGGCCCGATAGCGCTACACCGTGAAGTTTCAAGGTTTACCCGCGGCGCGCGGATCCTGGTCAGCGGCCACGCCGCTCAAGCCGATGCTGGCCAGGCTGCCATCGACCGCCTGTTGCACGGCAGCGACGGTCCCGCCACTGCGACTCTGACGTTTGTCGAAGCTGCGTCCCTGGTCATGACTGAAGAGAAGCTCGCCACTCTGGCTGGCCAACAGCAGGCCGCCGTCGCGCAGTTCGAGGGCGCTTGCCAAGGTTGACTCGATGCCGGTTTCCAGACGTCGCCAACTGCCGCCACGGTCATCGGACCACCAGGCGTTGCCGCGCAAGCCATAGACAATCAGGGCCCCATCGCGGGTGCCGAGCAGGCCGAAAAAGCTGCCTTCATAAGGCGACTTCAAGGCCTGGAATGACTGCCCGGCATCGGTCGAACGCAACAACAGGCCGCGCTCCCCCACCAGCAGCAAATCCTTGCCCAAGGCGCGGATGCCATACAGGTTCAAGCCCTGGGGATTGTCCACATGCTGCATCCACGGTTGCCAGCTTCGGCCGCCATCGTCGGTGCGGTAGATCTGGTTGTAGGCACCCACGACGTAGCCGTGCAGACGGTCGCTGAAGTACAGGTCAAGAAACGGCTTGTCCGGCCCGTCATCGAGCATGTGCCGTGCCTGCGCCAAGTGGCTGGCACCACCAGGTTGGTTGGCATCGCGCTCAGCGACTTGCACCGCCAGGGCGATGGCACGCTCGCCGTCGAGTTGCTTTTGCCAGGTTTCGCCGCCGTCCTGGGTGTGCAGCACCACGCCCAGATGACCGACCGCCCAGCCCTGCTCGGCATCGACGAACTGCACTGCCGTCAGGCTGACGCTGACCGGCACCTTGGCCTGGCGCCACGTCACGCCTGCGTCATCGGAAAGCAGCACGATCCCGCGCTCGCCCACCGCCACCAGGCGTTCGCCGGCCCGGCCCAGCCCGAGCAAGACCGCGCGCGGGGCCTTGGCCGTTGGCAATGCCGGTTGCTGCAGCACCGCCAGGGTCGTGGCCTGTGCGACCCAGGGCACGCTCGCCAGCAGGCATCCGAGCAAGGCGCAAGCCCCCCATAACGGACCGCGGCGCGCAAAGATTTTTTCAACGTTCATATCGTCATTCCGCCTGGTAAATCGTAAGCGACCGCGACGAACCCCCTCCTCGCCACGGCCGCCACCGGTTCAACGCATGTTTTCGTTGGCCATGGCATCCGGGGTGAAATAGGACGCCGAAGGCTTCGCGACTTTCTGGTACTGAACCGTCAGGTCGTTGCTTGATGAGTTGAGGAAGTAGGCCCCCGTGTCGAGGTTGTAGCTGCCCCACATGACCTGGGCGGTCAGGGCCGGCAGGTCCGGTGCCAGCAGCGTCAGCGAATACATCTGCCGGCCGAGCTTGCCCTGGGCGTCATATCCGTCGGCCATCAGGATCTGCCAGGAATCCTCATCGACGTAGTAAGTGCGACGTGGCACGACATGGCGCTTGCCGGATTTGAGCGTGGCCTCGACCACCCAGACCCGATGCTTCTCCCAACGCACCAGATCGGGGTTGAGGAAGTTCGCCTTGACCAGGTCGTCGCTCTTGGCCAGCGCGGCGCGGTTATTGTTGTAGGCGACGATCAGCTCTTTCTTGCCCACCAGCTTGAGGTCATAACGATCGGTCGGCCCGAACAGCATGAATGCTTCGTCGAACAAGCCGACGCCGGAGGTCACGAAGTCCGGCGTGTCATAGGCAATGTTCGGCGCCCGACGAACCCGGCGCTGACCGACCAGGTACTGCCAGGCCGCCCGATTGGCCGGGTCCAGGTCCCAATGGGTCATCAGGCCTTCGCCGGCCTTGGACGACGGCAACTCGGTGAACAGCTTGCCCAGCAGGTACTTGCCCGAATAGTTTTCCAGGCTGCCGCCTTCGACGTAATAGGGAAACTGGTAGGTGTATTGGGCCCGGGTCGCCTGGACTTTCTTGCCTCCGGCGGTCATCAGCCAGGTATCGAATGGCGAGCTGATGGTGTCACCGCCCTGCCAGGACAACCGATAGTTCCACAGCACCTGCGCACCGTTTTCCGGGATCGGGAACGGGATGCCGCCGTACGCACTGGAGACCTTCTCACTGTCCACGTCCAGCGTGGCGCGGGTGGCGTTCTTGCTGGTGTTGTCATAGACCCATTGCGGCGCGGCAGCCGAGCGATGGGTCGGGTACACGTCCAGGCGGTAGTCCGGGTATTTTTTTAACAGCAACTTGGTGCCTTCGGCCAATTCGCCGGCGTACTGCTCCATGTTCGCGGCCTTGATCGAATACAGCGGTTTCTCGCTGGCGAACGGATCGGCGCGCTTGTCGCCCGATTTGTAGCCAGGCGTGACCTGGGTGTAACCGCCCTGCCATGCCGGGATGCTGCCATCGGCGTTGCCGGCACGCTCGCCGCCCAGGGGGGTCAGATCGGTTTTCAAACGGGCGGCCTGTTCGGGCGACACCGCTGCCTGCGCCAGCCCCATGCCAGCGAGGGCCAGGGTCAGGACGCAGGTGTTCAGGAAAGCTGTGTTCTGCATGGCGAATCCACCTTATTAGAATGAGGTTTTCACGTAGAGCGAGACGAAGTCGCGGTCGGCCAACGACTGTCCGTAACTGAAATTGCCGTCCTCGCGCAGCCCGGCTTTCGGGGCACCGAAGAAGTTCACGTAATTGAGGCCGACGTCCCAGCGTTGCAGGTAGGTGGCTTTGAGCCCGACACTCCAGTCACCGGAATGGGTGTTGCCGAAGCCGGATTTGTTGACGGCCGATGAGCGCCCATCGAGCACGATCCCCATGCCGATCGGCACCGTCAGGTCGATCCCGTCGATAATCTGGAAGTACGCAGGCTCCAGCAGCACGCGCAGCGCCGTGGCATCGCGGGTGGTGTTGGAATCCAGGGCGGCCGGGTTCTTGGTCACGCTCAGGGTGCGGTTCCAGGCCAGTTCGGCCAGGGCCGAGCCGCCGTCCCAGAACGCGGTTGGCGACAGCAGGTAAATCGCCGACAGGTTGGCGTGGGCGGTCTTGCCCCTGGCGAACAGCTCATTGTCGCCACCATCGGCCTCCACGCCGGGGGCCACCACTTGCAGGTTGCTCACCAGCGGCGCGTTCCAGCGCAACGACGTTTCACCGGCAAAGTTGAACGGGCCATAGGCGGTGGAGAAACTGACGCCGGCCGTCTTGATGTCTTCGGCGTAGACCTGACGATAGGAACCCAGGATCGGCAACCCGCTGGCCGCTGCCGCCGGACCGTCCAGGTAGGCATACAACCCGATCGGCGCTTTATCGTGATACTGGGCCGCGTAGAAACCCAGCTCCAGCTCGGTGCCGCTCGGCTTGAAGCGGATCTGCATGCCGCCCTGCCCTGAATTACGCGGTTTCAGGTCGCCGCCATTCACCGTGTCATTGCCAAAGACTTCGCGCAGCGGACCGCTGCCGTAACCGATGGCATCGACGTCGCTCAGGTAGCTGCCGGCGCCGGGCAGGTTGGAACGCTCCCACTCGAACTGATAGTAAGCGCCCACGGACAATTGCGGGTTGATCTGCAACTGCCCGGAGATCTGATTGACCGGGCGCAGGATTTCCTTGAACTGCGTACCCGGCACGCTGAGCAACTTGACGACGTCGGTCGGCCCCTGGGCATTGGCGATGCCGTTGCCACCGTAGAACAGGCTTTCGCCGTAGATCAGGCTGTGGCGGCCCAGGCGCGCCACGCCCTGGGAGTCCTCACCCAAATCACCGCGCACGAACACAAAGGCATCGAGAATTTCCGCGTCGCGACCGTGGAGCTCGCGGGTTTCGCTGAGAAAATGCGGTTGCTCGCTGCTGTCGGTGTCCTGGTTGTAGATATCGTCGTACCAGGCCGCGCCGCTCACCCGCAGGCCATAGTTTTGCCGGCTGAGGTCCATTTCGGAGAACAGGTCCAGGCGGTTGGAGACCAGGCCGCGACTGAAGTTCTTGTCACCCTGGCTCTGGATCGAGGGATACAGGCCGTTGGCGGTCGGCGCGTTGGTCAAGCGGCTGTCCTGCCCTTGCAGGCGCCAGGCCTGGCTGTACTTGATGGTGTTGTCCCAGCGCAGTTTCCAGTCGGAGTCACCCAGGTCCATTTGCATGGCTTCGACCCGATCGACCATCACACCGGTGCTGCATAACGCCAGGAACAGCGCGCAATGCTTGAAACGAAAGCTCTCTTTGACGTTATCCATGGACGCTTCTCATTATTGTTATTTTTGGGCATGGCTTTGGCAGCCAACACGCTCAGGTCGCGGCTTGCGCCGCTTTCCACAGGTGCGCATTTCAGATGTAGGTGGAGGCCAATCCCCCATCGACCGGCAGGTTCACGCCGTTGATCCAGCGCGACTCGTCGGCACACAGGAAAGCGATCACCGCCGCCACCTCATCGGCGTAGGCGGGACGTTTCATTCGGTGGGCATCGGCCTGGGTCCGCGCCTCGCCGAGCATGCTCACGAAGTCGTCGAGGATGGGCGTGAACACCGGGCCTGGGGCGACACTGTTCATGCGCACCGAATGCTCAAGGAACCAGGGCTGGGCCTGCAGGTAGTTCCAGACGATCAAGGCTTCCTTGAAGTACTGGTAGCAGGTCTGGTCCGGCACCGGGTGGTCGGCCAGCCAGGCTTGCGCGGCGGCAAAATCCTCGATGCGCGCCAGCGCCTTGTGCTGTTCCAGACGCAGCGGCCATTCGGCGCCAAGGATCGAGGCGATATTGACGATGCTGCCGCCAGCGCTGATACGCGGCAGCAGCGCACGGCTCAGGTGGCGCAGCCCAAGGTAGTTGACCCGCGCCAGCAGTCGCGGATTGGCGGTGCCCGGCACACCGGCAATGTTGCACAGGCTGTCGAGCCGTGCGGGCAGCTGTGGCAGCAAACGGTCGATGTTCTCGGCGCTGCTCAAATCACCCTGTACAAAGCCGTCCAGGGTCATGTGCGGCGCCTTGAGGTCCACGCCAATCACCTGGGCGCCGTGGGCACGCAGCAAGCTCGCCGTGGCAGCACCGATACCCGACGAGACCCCCGTCACCAGCACAATCTTGTTGTCGAGTTTCATGTTGACTCCTCTTCTTATTGTTGTGTACCCGCCGGGCCCAGCTCATCGAGCCCGGTAAAACCGGCCGGTCAGAACGGGTAGACCGGCGCCGTGTCCTTGATCGTGACCCACTGCCATTGGGTGTATTCGTCCCAGTCCGCCGGGCCGCCGACACTGCCGCCATTGCCCGAGGCGCCACGTCCGCCGAACGGGTTGACGCACTCATCGGCAACGGTCTGGTCATTGATGTGCAACATGCCGCACTGCAACCGCTCACCGATGGCCATGGCCCGGCCCACTGACGGTGAAATGATCGCTGCGGCCAAGCCGTACTCGGTGCGATTGGCCAACTCGATGGCTTCGTCGTCGGTGGCGAAGCTGACCACCGTGGCCACGGGCCCGAAGATCTCTTCGTCGAAAGCACGCATGCCCGGCTTCACGCCGCTGAGCACAGTGGCCTCGTAGAACAGCCGATCGTGGTCGCCGCCCGCTTCCAGCCGAGCCCCGGCAAGCACGGTGTCGCTGACGATGTCGTGGACCCGTTGCAACTGCCGCTGATTGATCAGCGGCCCCATCGCGGCTTCTTCCCGGGCAGCGTTGCCAGTCGTCATCGCCTGGGCCTTTTCCACCAGTTTGCGGGTCAGCTCGGCGGCGATGGATTCATGGGCGAGGATCAAGCCGGTGGCCATGCAAATCTGCCCTTGGTGCAGCCAGGCGCCCCAGGCCGCGTTCCGGGCCGCGAGGTCGAGGTCGGCGTCTTCGAGAACGATCAGGGGGTTCTTGCCACCCAACTCCAGGGCGACTTTCTTCAGGTTGCGCCCGGCCACTTCAGCCACCTTGCGCCCGGCGCCGGTGGAACCGGTGAAGGCGATCATGCGCACGTTAGGGTCGCGGCACAGCGCCTCACCGGCATCCGCCGCGCCAGGCAACACTTGCAGCAAGCCCTTGGGCAGGCCTGCTGCCTCGAACAAGCAGGCGATGAGGAAACCGCCGCTCACCGGCGTCTGCGGATCCGGCTTGAGCACCACCGCGTTGCCCGCCGCCAGGGCCGGCGCGACAGAGCGCATGGACAGCACCAAGGGAAAGTTGAAGGGTGAAATTACCCCGACCACGCCGTGGGGCTGGCGCCGCGCATAGGACAGGCGCCCCGCCTCGCTGGGCAAGACCACCCCATGGGCCTGGGACAGCAGGCCGGCGGCCTGGTGCAACAGCACGATGGCTTCGCGTACCTCGTGCTGCCCCTTGAACAGAGCAGCGCCGGTCTCCCGGGCCACGTACAACGCCAGTTCGTCGAAGGACTGCTCGGCCACGTCGGCGGCCTTGCGGAAGATCGCCGCCCGTTGCCGCGGGCCCAGGGCCGCCCATGCCGGCTGAGCGAGGGCTGCGTCGCGACTGGCCTTGGCGATGTCGGCGGTGTCGGCCGTGGCACAGCGCATCAACCGCTCACCGGTGGCCGGTTCGATTATCGTTTGCAGCGGGCCCGAGGCAGGCACCCAGTCACCGTTGAAGACACATTCCGACTCGATCACCTGAGACAACAGGTGGCTCTTGGATGCAGACATTTAACACTCCCGGCTCTTTGTTGTTGTCATCGTTTGCCGCACCTGGACGGTGTCGACGCAAACGCCGTGCAAGTGCTTGAGCAAGCGCTGTGCCGGTTTTGCCCGCAGGCCTTGATAAACCTGGTGCAGGGCTCTGGCCCAGGGTTCTTCGCCGGACACGACGGGTCGGGAGCCGCCGCCGACCTGGCCGTTGGCCAGCTGTCGCTTGTTCATTTGATAAAGTTATGCTTAATAACTATCTCGCCAGGTGATCATTTCGATCACTGCGCCATCAGGGGCATAACAATGAATAATCCCCACTGCCAGTTGCCGGACCGGATCGCCACCGAACATTTCCATCCACGGGGCGACAGCAAAGAGCTGAGCGACAGCAGTTCGCCCACCACGGCAGAGCTCACCGCGTGCCTGTTTTTCTCCCCCGATGATGGCCGTATCTGGCTCAACGACCAGCGCATGTTGCTGCTGCACAGCTCCTCCTTCGGTGCGTTGCGCCGGGAAATCATCGAGCGCCAGGGGCTGGAGCAGGCCCGCGGCATGCTCACCCGCACCGGCTATTCCTCCGGCGCCCGCGACGCCCGGCTGATTCGTGAACGCTGGCCCCACGCCGATGCCGCGGCGGTGTTTCGCGCCGGCACGCACCTGCATACCCTCGAAGGCATGACCAAGGTCGAGCCGCTGCATTTCAAGTTCGACGCCGACTCGGGATTCTATGAAGGGGAATTTCTCTGGCATCACTCCTGCGAGGCCGATGAGCATGTCGCCGCCTATGGCACCGGGCAGGACCCGGTGTGCTGGACCGAACTGGGCTACGCCATCGGCTTCGTCAGCGGGCTGTTTGGCCAACTGGTGGTCTTTCGCGAAGTGGAATGCCGGGGCATGGGCCATGAACGCTGCCGAGTCGTCGGCAAGACCGCCGAGCAATGGGGTGACATCGAGCAGGACCTGAATTACCTCAATGCGTCACCGACGACGGTCGTTCCACGCGCCGATACTCAGTCCGACAACGTCGCCGGAACCGCCCCGCTGCCGGACAGCGAACAGCCGCTGATCGGTGCCAGCGCCGCCTTCAACGCCGCGACCCAGGCCTTGCAACGGGTGGCCTTGACCCCCGCCACCGTGCTGGTCAGCGGCGAATCCGGCGTCGGCAAGGAGATGTTCGCCCGCCAGTTGCACCAACTGAGTCGCCGCCGTGACGGTCCGTTCATCGCCCTCAACTGCGCGGCCATCCCCGATAACCTGATCGAGGCCGAACTATTCGGCGTCGAACGCGGTGCCTACACCGGCGCCACCCATTCACGCCCCGGGCGTTTCGAACGCGCCCATGGCGGTACGTTGTTCCTGGACGAGATCACCTGCCTGAGCCTGGCCGGGCAAAGCAAGCTGCTGCGCGCCTTGCAGGAGCGGGAGATCGAACGGGTTGGCGGCGGCCATGGCATCAAAGTCGATGTGCGAGTCGTGGCGGCCACCAACATCGACCTGCGCAAGGCCGTGGCGGACGGCGCGTTCCGTGAAGACCTGTTCTACCGGCTCACCGTCTACCCCATCGCCCTGCCGCCCCTGCGCGAGCGTCGCGACGACATACCGTTGCTGATCAATGCCTGTCTCAAGCGTGTCTGCCAGGAATACGGCCGCACGCCGATGGGGCTGACCATGCGCGCCTTGAAAGTGCTGTTGCGCTATGACTTTCCGGGCAACGTGCGGGAATTGCAGAACCTCATCGAACGCGGCCTGATCGCCAGCGAAGAGGGCCAGGCGATCGATCTGGTCCACCTGTTTCGCAATGAGCAATTGCCGGTGGATGCGTACTCCGTGGACCACCTCGGCGGCCTCTCGACCATGGGCCTGGTCGGCAACGACGTGGCAGAAAAACCGGCGCTGCTCCAGTCACTCAGCCAACTGGACGCGGACTTCTCCATTGACGGGCTGGAAGCGCGGCTGATCAACGAAGCCCTGCAACTGAGCAGCGGTAACCTGGCGGCGGCCGCGCGCTCGCTGGGGCTGAGCCGGGCGCAATTCGCCTATCGGTTGAAGAAGCATCAGAAAGGTGTCCCAGACTAAACACCGAACTAATGTGGGGGGCTTGCTCGCGAAAGCGGTGGGCCAGCTTGCATGTATGTCGAATGTGCTGACGCCTTCGCGAGCAGGCTCGCTCCCACACTGGTTTCTGGGTGGTTTTAAGGTCTGTGTACTAGCGACTCAATCGGTGGTGCTCGCCGCCAGCACGGCAAGCGTGCGGCGCTTGGGGTTCCAGATGCTCAGGCACCAGACGCCCCACCACTCCAGGCCATCGTCGAAATAATCGCTCCAGGGGTCCCGTGCCGGATCGGGTTCGTCGCTGGCGGTCCAGTTGACGTTGAAGTTGTCGACCCAACTCAACACCACGACATCGATCCCTTCTTCGAGCCCGAGCAAATCGAGCCATGCCTTGAACAGCGCTTGCGGCGTGTCGTCGCTGAAACGGGTGCCATAGGGCGGTTCGCAGAAGTCCGCGTACAAGGCGTAGGGCTGCTGATTGTGTTCGCCCACGTCGGTGCGCATGAGTCGGGTCACCTCGTCGTGGTTCAGCGGCTTGGCGACAGCCTTGTCCAGATCCCAACTCATGATGGGCGACGCAACCTTGGCATAGCGCGGATCGAGGGCCAGTTGGCGGTGACGTTCCAGCCATTGGGCCTTGATCTGTTGGAACAATATATCCACGGCCTGGCGATGGAGCGCCTCGTCAACCGTCTCATTCGCCTCATGCGCGAGTATCAGGAATTCGAAGGCGCAACCGGCCCTCTCCATTCGTTGGCGCAACGATGCGCTGGTTGACTGTTCAACGACGTTCAACATGACAGGCTCCGTCAGACAGGGGAAAAGCGCCCCGCCGATACTCGCTGGGGGTCTGGTTCATTTCGATGCGGAAATGTCGGTTGAAGTTGGACAGATTGTTATAGCCCACTTCAAAACAGATGTCGGTCACCGGCATTTCGCTTTGCAACAGCAAGCGGCAGGCGCGCTGAACTCGCAACTTGCGCATCAGGTCGATGAAACCGTGCCCGGTGATGCGCTTGAAGAATCGCGAGAAGCCTGGCTCGCTCATGTCCAATTGACGGGCGATCACCGACAGTCTCAGGTCGCCGGTGAGTTCGGCTTGCAGGTACTCGAAGGCTTTGTGGATACGCTCGGAACTGCGGGCATCGAGGGTCGGTGCGTAGCATGGGCTCGCCAGGCTCAGGGCCTCGTCACCGGGAGCCTGGTTGAGGGTATGGAGCAACTCCAGGAACAGCGCCAATCGCTGCAGCCCCTGGGCCGGGCCGATGGTTTCCAGCAGGTGCGCAGCCCTCAGTGCGGTGTCACCTGCGAAGGCAAGGCCACGGCGGGCTCGTTCGAACAGCCCCTGCAGATCCCCCAGTTCAGGCAGGGTGCGGCGCAAGGTCAGCAGCGTGGCGCCGTCGAATTGCAACACCACGTCACGACCGGCCAAGGACTCCCCCGGCGCCAGGTCGCCCATCCAGTCGTGGGGCAAAGCCGGGCCGATCATCGCCACATGACCGGGGCCAAACGGGCCAATGTAGTCGCCCGCCAACAGTTTGCCGCTGCCCTGGCGGATCAGGTGGATCTCGAATTCAGGGTGATGGTTCCAGCGCGCCAGCGGGTACGGGTAATCGTGCTCGTACCAGCGAAAACTGTGTTCGGGCTCAGGCAGGATGACTTCCAGTTCGGCCGGTCGCTGCTCGAACAGGGGCGTTCGGAGATCAGGCAGGTCGCGGCTCTTTTAGCGTTATAGCGGGCACCTTACGCCGAGTGCGCAGCGCTTAGCCCGCCTCGGGCTGACCGTCCGCTGGTACTTTTTTAACCCGCGCTTGCCACGTTCAGCGACGTTAAAAAAATATCAGCACACGATTCTCCCCGCGTTTGTCCTCCTCCACGGGCGCTGCTGTAATCGGCTTACCCATGACCGCAATGCTGTTCATTTAAGGCAATCGGCAAACCCGTGGCGAGGGAGCTTGCTCCCGCTGGGCCGCGAAGCGGCCCCAAAAACCTGGCAGGTGCGGCGTATCAGACACACCGCACCCGCCGGTTTACGACTGCTTTGCAGCCGAGCGGGAGCAAGCTCCCTCGCCACAGCGTGTGTGTGTGACGCCCTACTACCTCGACTGACAGGAAAACCCCATGAAACGACTCGAAGGAAAAAGTGCCTTGGTGACCGGCGCCGCCCGTGGTATCGGCAAGGCATTCGCCCAGGCCTATATCAACGAAGGCGCCACGGTGGCGATCGCCGATATCGACCTTGACCGAGCCCAGGCCACCGCCGCCGAGCTGGGCGACTGCGCCTACGCCGTCAAAATGGACGTGACCGACCAGGCCTCGATCGACCAGGCCATCGAGGCCGTGGTGGCCCGGGCGGGCAAGCTGGATATCCTGATCAACAACGCCGCGCTGTTCGACCTGGCGCCCATCGTCGACATCACCCGACAGAGCTACGAGCGGCTGTTTTCCATCAACGTCGCCGGCACGCTGTTCACGCTGCAGGCGGCGGCGCGGCAGATGATCCGCCAGGGCCATGGCGGCCGGATCATCAACATGGCCAGCCAGGCCGGCCGGCGTGGCGAGCCCCTGGTGGCGATCTATTGCGCCACCAAGGCGGCGGTGATCAGCCTGACCCAGTCCGCCGGGCTGGACCTGATCAGGCACCGGATCAACGTCAACGCCATCGCCCCCGGCGTGGTGGATGGCGAGCACTGGGATGGCGTGGACGCGCTGTTCGCCCGTCACGAAAACCTGCCGCTGGGGGAAAAGAAGCGCCAGGTTGCGGAGCAAGTACCCTATGGCCGGATGGGCACCGCGGAGGACCTCACCGGAATGGCGATTTTCCTGGCCTCGACGGAGAGCGAATACGTGGTGGCACAGACGTATAACGTCGATGGTGGTAACTGGATGAGCTGATAATCGAGGTTTTTATGGCCTTGAAACGACGGAAATGGACTTATTCGCTTGAAAACTGATCCCACTACTTGAGGATTGTCCCGAACGGTGCCCAACGGTACCGTTCCAAGGATTTCAAGAGAGCGTGAATACCGTTGCCCCGGCGGGGCAAAAATTGCGCATCATAGGCGCCGTCCGCTCAAGGGAGATTTACATGCGTGCCATTTCATCCGTCATGGGTCTTGTCGTGCTGTCGCTGGGCCTGGCGTTCACCACCAGCGCCACGGCCACCGAAGAGACGCAACTGGTCGAGTCCATCAACCTTTACCGCAGCCAATCCCAAAGCTGCGCCGGCCAGGCCTCGTTGGAGCTGCCGCCGCTGGCGATGGACTCCCGGCTGATCCTGTCGGCCAATGGCATCGGCGACCTGCAACAGGCGCTGGCGCGGGCGGCCTATCCCATGGTCAACGTGCAAGCCATCAGCCTGTCCGGGCCGCGCGATGCGCAATCGGCCATGAAAGCCGTGCAGGAAAGCTTCTGCCAGGTGGTGCTCGACCCACAGTTCGTCGACATCGGCGTCAGCCGCCTGGATCGCGAATGGCGCATCGTGCTGGCGCGCCCGCTGTTGTCGGCGCGCCTGGGTGATTGGCAAGCGGAGGGCCAGAAACTGCTGAAGCTGATCAACAGCGCCCGCGCCCAGCCGCGTCGCTGCGGCACCGAAGCCTTCGCCGCCACCACGCCGCTGGCCTGGAACGCCACCCTGGCCCTGGCCGCCGTCACGCACACCCGGGCCATGGCCAACAACAACTTCTTCGACCACAAGGACCGGGACACTCGCACGCCCGGCGACCGCGCCGAACTGGCCGGCTACCTGGGCCAATTGATCGGCGAGAACATTGCCGCCGGCCAAGATACCGCGCTCAAGGTGGTGGATGGCTGGCTGGCGAGCCCAGGGCACTGCGCCAACCTGATGAACCCGCAGTTCCGCGAATTGGGCGCCGGGTATGCGACCGATCCGAAAAGCGATGCGGGGATCTATTGGACGGCGATGTTTGGCACGCCGCAGTAGCGGTGCCATCGCGAGCAAGCTCGCTCCCACAGGGGATTTTTGGCGGCCATGCAATCAAGTCCCAGCGCCAGCCAGTGTGGGAGCGAGCCTGCTCGCGAAGGCGGCGGCATATTCAACATCGATGCTGTCTGAACCACCGTTTTCGCGAGCAGGCTCGCTCCCACAGTGGGCGTTGTGGCGGTCATGCGCTCAAGTTCCACCATCCGCCAATGTGGGAGCGAGCTTGCTCGCGATAGCCAGTGCCTGATCAACCTCAGCGCCCGTGGCTGGCCTCATCCTGCCGCAGCACCTGCCGCACATGCTCCATGAACTGGCTCAACGAGGGTGATGGAGCCACCGGCTTGCGCTGCAACAGGCCGATCGAGCGTTTCGCCGGCTGGTCGATGGCAGTGACCATGCACTGCTCGCCAATGTTGAACACGGCCGTGCAACTGGCCGGCAGCAGGGAGAATCCCAATCCTTCGCGCACCAACGCCGTGGCGGTGCTCATGTGCGCGACCTCCCAGGCCGGAACCGCATCGACGTTCAGATAGCGCAATGCAGCGTCAGCCAGGGGGCGGATGCTGGTGTCGGGCGTAAGCGCGATGTAGGGCTGCCGCTTCCAGTCGTCCAGGCCTTCGCGCAGGTGATCCTTGTGGCTCAATAGCACAAGGTTGTCATCCAGCAGTCGCTCGAAACTCAATCCGGAAAGATCGTCAGGCAGCGAACTGATGCCGGCGTCCACCTCGCCTCGCTGCACCCAGCCCATGATTTCCCCCGCGCGGCCATCCAGCAAGCTCACCGTCACGCCCGGGTTCTCACGCTGGAAAGCAGCAATGGCCATCGGCAGGAACGATGCGGCGGCGGTAGGCAGGGCCGCCAGCCGGAGCGTACCCCGGCTCAGGTTGAGGGTGTCACGAGCATCGCGTACGGCATCGTCCATGTCCCGGAGCATGCGCCGGGCCTGGGGCAAGAAGTGCTCTCCGGCGGGCGTCAGTTCGACGCTGCGGGTGTTACGCGCGAGCAGTTGCAAGCCCATGCTCTCTTCCAATTTGCGAATGCTGTAGCTCAACGCCGGTTGGGACAGGTGCAATTGTTCTGCCGTGCGGGTAAAGCTCGACGTCTCGGCGATCAGGATGAAGGCACGAAGCTGACGAAAAGAAACGTTCATGGCCCACTCATAAAATTACTGGATCAATTGATTCTATCTTTAAAATTCACAGAATAATCCAGCCCCTCCACTATGGAGCCACCTTTCAGTGGAACTCGGACATGACAAAAACAATTCTCGTCGGGTGTGGCGCCGGTTTCGCCAATGATCGACCCGACGCCGCCCTGCGCCTGGCCCAGGACCTGGCGCAACGCAGCGGCCAGCGCTACATCATGCTGGAGCTACTGGCTGAGCGGACCCTGGCCGAGGCGCAGCTACGCAAACGACTTGATCCAGAGACAGGCTACTCCGCCCGCCTGTTCGACTTCCTCGAACCCATGCTCGACCTGTGCATCGAGGCCGGCATCCCGATCATCACCAACGGCGGCGCCGCCAATCCCCGAGCGGCCGCGCGACGGCTGCGACACGGGTTGGCGGGTCGCTTCCCTGAGCTGAAAATCGCCTGTGTATTGGGCGATGACCTGTTGGAAGAAACGCCTCCCCGGTACGAACGATGGTTGTCATCGGCCCCCTTGGAGCACCCCGTTTCGGTGAACGTCTACACCGGGGCCGACGGTATTGCCCAGGCGTTGGCCGAGGGCGCCGGGATCGTGCTGTGTGGTAGGGTCGCGGATCCGTCGCTGGCGGTGGGGGCGATCCGCCATGGGCTGGGTTGGGCGGCTGACGATTGGCAGAAAATGGCCGTCGCCACCACAGCCGGGCATCTGCTGGAATGTTGCACCCAGGTCACTGGCGGCTACTTTGCCCATCCTGGGGTGAAAGACATTCCGGACCCGGCCAACCTCGGCTGCCCCATTGCAGAGGTTCACCAGGACGGCCGCCTGATCATCGGCAAGACTCGCAACAGCGGTGGCCGGGTCAGCGAACAGACCGTCAAGGAACAACTCCTCTACGAAGTACATGACCCTCGACGCTACCTGACGCCGGACGTGGTGCTGGACCTGGGCCAGGCTCGCGTAGAGGATCTGGGCGATGACCGTGTCGAGATCAGTGGCCTGCTTGGCCATCCACGTCCCTACACGCTCAAGGGCCTGGCGGGGGTGCGCGGCCTGTGGTTCGGCGAGGCGGAAATCTCCTACGCAGGCCCCGGTGCCGTGGCGCGTGCTGCACTGGCGCGGGAGATCCTGCTGCAACGTTTTGACCAAATGGCACCGGGGATACAGCCCTGGATCGACCTGTCCGGGGTTGCCAGCCTTTTCAACGACCAGGGCGGTCGTTATCTGCAAAAGCAACTGGCCCAGGCGCCCTCCCTGGAAGATGTGCGCGTGCGCATCGGCTTGACCCACACCGACCGATTGCTGGTGGAAGCGCTGCTGGCAGAGGTTGAGTCGCTCTATCCCAACGGGCCCGCGCGCGGCGGTGGCGTGCGTCGGCACCTCGCCGAGACCGTCACCACTCGCAGCTTCCTGCTGCCGCGAAATGAGATCCACACAACCCTGGAGTGGTATTGATGAACCTGGTCACCCTCGCTGACTATGCCCATGCCCGTGCTGGCGACAAAGGCAACATTCTCAGCATCGCCCTGTTTCCCAACGATCCTGCCCACTACCCCTGGCTGCTACGGGAACTGACCTGCGCCCGGGTGGCCGAGCAATTCGCGACGCGCCAGCCCTCCAAGGTGCATCGCTATGAGCTGCCGAACCTGAACGCATTGAATTTCGTACTTGAGGACGCCCTGGAGGGTGGAGTGAACCGCAGTTGCGGTCTTGACCGCCACGGCAAAAGCCTGAGTTACCTGCTGCTGGCCCTGCGTTTGCCAGGCCCGCAAGGCTGACCGAGCCACCGCCCGCGCACCATCCGACAACAATAAAAAGAGAGGCTGCAACATGATTACAACCCTGGGTTTCCTGATGATGTTCGCCATCATCGGCTTGATATTGCTGCGCAGGATCAGTCCGGTTGTGGCGTTCACCACCCTTCCCGTGGTCGTTTGCCTGCTGGCCGGTTTCAATCTCGGACAGATCGGCGAGTTCATCAAGGCCGGCCTGATTACAGTGGCCCCGACCGCCGCACTGTTTCTGTTCGCCATCCTGTTTTTCGGCATCATGCGTGACCGCGGCCTGTTCGATCCGTTGGTCAATCTGCTGATCCGCAGCACGGGCGGCAAGCCGTTGGCCGTGGCGTTGGTAACGGTATTGGTGACGTCGGTGGTTCATCTCGACGGCGTCGGCGCCGCCACGTTCTTGCTGACCATCCCGGCCCTGTTGCCCTTGTACAAACGCCTGAACATGAGCCCGGCGATGCTGTTGTGCCTGGTCGGCACCACGGCCGGTGTCATCAATATGGTCCCTTGGGGCGGCACGACCGCACGGGCCGCCGCGGTGTCGGGGCTGGATGCCACGCAGTTGTGGCTAGGCTTGCTGCCGGTGCAGATGGTGGGCCTGGCGTGCATGCTGCTGGTCGCGACCGTATTGGGCCTGCGCGCCCAGCGTCGCCAACCGATGTCCCTCGGGGCAGCGGCGACGTGCGACCTCGACGGGCTGCAACCCCAGGACCGGGAATTCAGCCTCTCGCCCCGGGAGCTGCGCTACTGGCTGAACGTGGCGCTGACCGCTGGGATCCTGGTGTGCCTGTTCACCGGTATTTTCCCCCTGTACGCCTGTTTCATGGTGGGCCTGGGCATCGCCCTGCCCTTGAACTTCCCGTCCCTGGACGCCCAGGCCGAACGCCTCAAGGCCCATGCCGCCGACGCGCTGCAAATGGTCCTGGTGATGATGGCTGCTGCCGTCCTGTTGGGCGTGCTCTCCGGCGCGAAGATGTCCGACGGCATGGCCTTGGCACTGATCGATATCCTGCCGGCGGGATCCGCCCAATACCTGCACGTGATCGTCGGTTTCTTCGGCGTGCCCCTGGGCATGATCTTTTCACCGGACGCCTATTATTTCGCCCTGCTTCCGGTGATCAAGGACGTGGCCGCCGCCGCGGGTGTTCCTCTCGAAGCCGTGGCCCGGGCCATGCTGATCGGGGAGAACGCCGGCTTTTCCATCAGCCCGGTGGTGCCCAGCGTCTATCTAGCGCTGGCGTTGTCCGGGGTGGAGCTGCGCAAGCACATCACCTATACGGTCTTCTGGGCCTGGGGCGTCAGCCGGGTGATGCTTGCCTTTGCCGTGGCAACCGGCGCGGTACAGGTATAACGCTCAAGGGCGGGCTTCAATGCGCATCGAAGATCAGCGAACGATGCACCCCGGAGCCCGCCCTCACCCCATCGCCGACCGCCAACGCGACTGAGCCGAACGGCATCGCCGCATCGCCCCAGACAAAAACACCCGGGACGCTGGTTGCACGCGTCATCGGGTCGGCCTGGATGAACGCCCCGAGCGGGCCGTCTTCAAAAGCACAGCCCAAGGACGCCGCGAGTGAACCGGCCACCTGGATGCGCGGCAGGACAAACAAGCCGTCAATGGCGATCACCCGTCCGTCCGCCAGCACCACGTCGGCCCGGTCGCCTTCAATACGTTCGACACGCTCCGGCACCAGGGTTACGCCCCGTCGGGCCAGGCTGTCCTGTTGCTCAAGGTCGGGCTCGAACACGCCATTGGTGAAGAACGTCGTCGGGCCCCAGTCGGGCAGCATCAAGGCATGGTGGAGCGACATCGGCGAGGTCGCCAACACCCCGATGGGACCTTGTTCCAGTTCATAGCCGTGGCAATACGGACAATGGAAGACGCTTTTGCCCCAGCGCTGCGCCAGCCCTTCCACGTCGGGCAACTCATCGATGACCCCGGTGGCCAACAGCAGGCGCTGGGTGCTGTAGCGTTGCCCGTCATGGGTCTCCACGAGGAAGCCGCCCCCCTCCTGGCTGGCCTTGCTCGCGGTAGCCGATACCCACTCTACCGTCGGGTAGGCCAACAGCTGGCGGCGGGCATCATCGGCAATGTCTCCGGGCGCGCGGCCATCCTGTCCGAGAAAACCTTGGGCGCTGGCCGCGAACCGGTTGCGCCGCTGGCCGGCATCGATGACCAGCACTTTGCGGCGGGCACGGGCCAGTTGCAGGGCTGCGGACATACCGGCGTAGCTGCCGCCTGCGATGACGACGTCGTAGTGCATGATCAATCTCCTGGGGTGGTCTGGCGGAATTGATAAAGTCTCGATACATCGTAAGTTCCTTGAAAAGCGCCTGTCAACGATCTCGTAACTTTTGCAATTACAGGCGATACTCAGGCCGATCTTCGCCACGGAACGCTGCACCGCTCATGAGACCCGACACCCGCCTGTCCCGCATGCTCCACGTATTGATCCACATGGATCGCCACCAACAATCGGCCACGTCCGACACCCTCGCGCAGATGCTGGGCACCAACCCGGTGGTGGTGCGCCGGACCATGGCGTTGCTCAAGGAACAGGGGTATGTCACGTCGGAAAAAGGCCATCGTGGCGGCTGGACCTTGAGCAAGCCGCTGTCGGAGATGACCTTGCTGGACATCCACCAAGCCTTGGGCAGCACGTCGATCTATGCCATTGGCCTGTCCACCGATCATCCGCAATGCCTGGTGGAACAGGCGGTGAATGGCGCGCTGACGGATGCGTTCGATGAGGCCCAGGCGTTGCTGCTCAAGCGTTTGGGAGCAATTACCCTGGCGCAGTTAGCGGAGGATTTTGACGCGCGGTTTCGACAGGTATGCGCAGAGGATGGGGCAGACCTTTCGCAGATCGGGCATTGATGTTGGCGGGCCCACCGCTATCGCGAGCAGGCTCGCTCCCACAAGGGATTCGCGGCGGATGGAAGACTTGCGGTCAAGTCTGCCCCCTGTGGGAGCGAGCCTGCTCGCGATAACGGAGGCACAGTCACTACAGATGTCGCCTGTGATGGCCTCTTCGCGAGCAAGCCCACATTAGGGGTTAACCGAGCGCCCAATATAAAAACGCCGCTCATTTGAGCGGCGTTTCTTGTACTACTTCAGACAGCGTCCGGCTTACAGCGCCATGTCAGCCGCTGGATTGGCTTGCGGGGCAACGCCCGGCTTGGCCGGTGCCGCGGTAGTGCCAGGCTTGCCGATTACCGGCGGTGTGTCCAGTTGCAGGACCTCGCTGGTGTACGCCCATTCCTGGGCTACGCGCTCAGGACTATCGTTGAGCTTGGTGCCGTAGCTTGGCACGATCTGGCGCAGTTTTTCCTGCCAGGCCGGGCTGGCGACCTTGTCCTTGAAGACCTTCTCAAGCACGTTCAGCATGATCGGTGCGGCAGTCGAGGCGCCTGGCGAGGCACCCAGCAGGCCGGCGATGCTGCCATCCTGGGAGGCAACCACTTCGGTACCGAGTTTCAGCACGCCGCCCTTCTCTTCGTCACGCTTGATGATCTGCACGCGCTGGCCGGCCTGCCACAGGCGCCAGTCTTCCTGCTTGGCGTCCGGGAAGTACTCTTTCAGCGCGTTGAAGCGGTCTTCGTCCGACAGCATCAGCTGGCCGGCCAGGTATTCGACCAGTGGATACTGTTCGATACCGACCTTGGTCATCGGCCACACGTTGTGGGTGGTGGTGCTGGTCAGCAGGTCGAAGTACGAACCGTTCTTCAGGAACTTGGTGGAGAACGTTGCGAACGGGCCAAACAGGATCACGCGCTTGCCATCGAGCACGCGGGTGTCCAAGTGCGGAACCGACATCGGCGGTGCGCCCACCGAAGCCTTGCCATACGCCTTCGCCAGGTGCAGTTGGGCGACGGTCGGGTTTTCGGTGACCAGGAACGAACCACCTACCGGGAAACCGGCGTATTCACGCGCTTCCGGGATGTCGGACTTCTGCAGCAGGTGCAACGCACCGCCGCCGGCGCCGATGAACACAAACTTGGCGTCGGTCGCGGTTTCGGTACCGTCTTTCAGGTTCGTGTACGAAACGCGCCAGGTGCCGTCTTCGTTGCGGGTGATTTCTTCCACTTCGCTGGACAGCTTGAGGGAGAAGTTCGGCTTGGTTTGCAGGTAAGTCGCGAATTGGCGGGTGATTTCGCCGAAGTTCACGTCAGTACCCAACGGGCTCCAGGTGGCCGCGACTTTCTGGCTCGGGTCACGCCCTTGCATCATCAGCGGAACCCACTTGCTGATCTGCGCAGGGTCTTCGGAATACTGCATGCCGGCGAACAACGGGCTGGCCTGGAGCGCTTCGTAGCGCTTCTTCAGGAACGCGATGTTGTCATCACCCCAGACGAAGCTCATGTGCGGCGTGGAGTTAATGAACGAGCGCGGGTTCTTCAGCACACCGTTCTTGACCTGCCAGGACCAGAACTGACGGGAGATCTGGAACGCTTCGTTGATCTCGATGGCCTTGACGATCTCGACCTTGCCATTCTTGTCTTCCGGCGTGTAGTTCAGCTCGGCCAGTGCAGAGTGACCCGTACCGGCATTGTTCCAACCGTTGGAACTCTCTTCGGCAACACCGTCCAGGCGCTCGACCATTTCCATGGTCCAGCCCGGCTCCAGCTCATTGAGCCAGACGCCGAGAGTCGAGCTCATGATGCCCCCACCAATGAGCAAGACATCCACTTTTTTTGGCTCGGCGGCGTGCGTGGTCGCAAGACCCATCGCCATCGCCAGGCCCAGTAGCGCCGTGTGTGTTTTCTTCAACATGTGTGTATCCCTAGGATGAACGCCATTCCGTCCACCGGTCCTGATCAAGGATAGATCACATCCACGGCCAGCAATGCTGGGGGATGGATCGAGACGGACTGGAGGATGGACCTACAGGGCCGAGCATATTCGTCGGCCTCTCGTTTATGTCTCTCCGGCGCTGACTTCTTGTAGGTCTTGGCTTCAGCTGGGTGAGGGACGCTGCAAACGGTGTTCATCGGGCCTGGCGTGGCCGTGCCCGATTGTCGCAGCGGGGGGAGTTTACATAAGGAAATAAACAGACCGAAGCGCATTTTTACATTCTTGGCAAAAACGCCGACCAAATGACGGCATTTTAATGGCCTGATCGGCAGTGAGCCTGGATTCAAGCCCCTTTGGCCCGATGCAGACCTCCTGTGGGAGCGAGCTTGCTCGCGATGAGGCCGGGACATGCAACATTGATGTTGATTGATCGGCCGCTAATCGCGAGCAAGCTCGCTCCCACAGGGATGGGTGGGGTCTGTAGGTTTGAGGCGCTAACCGAGGATCTGGCTCAACACCGCCCGCAACTTGCCAGGCTTGACCGGTTTGTTGAGCAGCGGCGCATCCAGCTTGCGCAGGGCGCGGCGGCACTGGTCGCTGCGGTCGGCGGTGATGATGACCGCCGGGATCGCCTGGAGGAAATGCTCGCGCAGGTGCTTGACCACTTCACAGCCGACGACCCCATGATCCAGGTGAAAATCCGCCAGGCTCAACTCCGGCGCGCGGTTTTGCAGCACGTCAAGGGCGCCCGCCTCGTCGGTGGCGGTCAACACCTCGCAACCCCATTGCCCCAACAGCGCGGCCATGCTTTGCAAGATGCTCAGTTCGTTGTCGATCACCAACAAACGCCGCCCCGGCAGTGGGTTGCCGACGACCGCCTGGGCCGGGGCCTGGGATACGGGTTGCGGTTTTTCACTGGACAGCGGCACCTCGATGCTGAACACCGAACCCCGTCCCGGGCGCGAACGCACCTGTACCCGGTAACCGAGGATATGGGCGATGCGTTCGACGATCGCCAACCCCAGGCCCACGCCTTTGCGATCCGCCGCCCGGCCGACGTCCAGTTGATTGAACTCGAGGAAACTCGCCTCCAGGCAATCGGCGGCGATGCCCCGTCCCGTGTCCCAGACTTCCAGGCTCAGGCGCCCTCCCCGACGTCTGGCCGCCAGGAGAATGCCGCCTTGATTGGTGTAGCGGCAGGCATTGCTCAGCAGATTGCGCAGGATACGGCTGATCAATCGCAGGTCAGTCAGCACCGCTTCGTCGCCAAACCGTACCCGCAGCTCCAACCCGGCGGCACCGGCTACCGATTGAAACTCCGACACCAGCGGCCCCAGCAACTCATCCAGCCGATACGGCGCCAGGTCGGGCTTGACGGCGGCCTGGTCGAGCCGGGAAATGTCCAGCAGGTCAGTGAGCAGGTCTTCGGCGCCTTCGAGCGCTTGATGAGTGCGTTCCACCAGCACGTGCTCGGCGGCTGGCAACTGGCGTTCACGCAAGGTGGCGATCAGCAGGCGGGCCGCGTTGAGGGGCTGCAACAGATCATGGCTGGCGGCGGCCAGGTACTTGTCCTTGCTGCGGTTGGCGGCCTGGGCGACATCCCGGGCATCGCGCAATTGCTGCTCTATCTGCTCGCGTTGGGCAATCTGCTGCTGCAGGTTGTGGTTGGCTTCCAGCAACGCATCGGTGCGCTCGGCCACCCGTTGCTCGAGTTGGTCATTGAGTTGTTGCAGGTGTCGGCGGGCCTGTTCCAGCTCATCGAGACGGGCCGTCAGTTCCGGGTAGTGACTCTTGCGCGTCGAGTGATTGCCCAGCCCCAGCAGCCCGGCCAGGGCTTTTTGCTGCTCGTCAGAGGGCTTCGCCATAGACGACCTCGACATCCCGCTGGCTCGACTCCCGAGGATTGGTGAGGATGCACGGGTCGTGCATCGCATGTTGCGACAGGAACGGAATGTCCGACGTGCTGACACCGTGCAGGCCCAGGGTCTCGTGGAAACCGATGGTGCGCTTGAGGGCAATCAGGTGCTCCACCAGCCGGCCGCGGATCTGCCGGTGATTGAGCCCCCGGCAATCGATGCCCAGGGTCTCGGCAATCACCTTGAAACGCTCCGGTGCCGAGTTGTAGTTGAACGCCACCACATGCTCCACCAGTACCGCGTTGCACAAGCCATGGGGCAAGTCGAGGAAACCGCCCAGGCTGTGGGACATCGCATGCACCGCCCCGAGGATCGCGTTGGAGAACGCCAGCCCGGCCTGCATGCTGCCCAACATGATTTTTTCCCGCAGGGCGACGTCCGCCGGGTTGGCGATCATCTGCACCAGGTTGTTGTTGATCAGGCGCATGGCTTCCAGCGCATGGGGGTCGGTCAACGGGCCGTGGCCGGTGGACACGAAGGCCTCGATGGCATGCACCAGGGCGTCGATGCCGGTACAGGCGGACAGGAACGGGTCCATGCTCAGGGTGGTTTCCGGGTCGATCAACGACACGTCCGGCACCGCCGCCTTGCTGACGATGGAAAACTTCATGCGTTCTTGCTGGTTGGAGATGATCACGAACTGCGACACGTCCGCCGACGTCCCCGCCGTGGTGGGAATCAAGATCAGAGGCGGGCTGGGCACGTGCAGGGTATCGACGCCTTCGAACTCGAGGATGTTGCGGCCGTGGGCGACGACAATGCCGATGCCTTTGCCGCAATCCATGGGGCTGCCACCGCCCACCGCGACGATGACATCGCAATGGTTTTCCCGGTACAGGTCAGCGCCGAGCATCACTTCCTCGACCCGGGGATTGGGCGAGACCGCGCTGTAGATGCAGTAATCGATACCTTGGGCCTGGAGGCTGGCTTCGACGTCCGCCACCCAACCGGCGGCGATGACCCCGGGATCGGTGACGATCAGCACTTTGCGCGCGCCGAAGGTCTTGGCGTAGTTGCCGACATTGTGCCGACAACCGGCACCGAACATGATTTCAGGGGAAACGAACTTGCGCAGCGGGCTGAGGCTCATCTTTTCAGTGACGTGGCTCATCGGTAAGCCTGTTGTTATTGTCTGGGATACCTTGAGCCTAAAGCATCCCACGGTGATTGCAATCAGACCAATGGGGTAGCCCGGCCTGAACGCCTCAGGCCGGGCCGGCACTCATCGGTTGGCGAAGTACATCGTCACTTCAAAGCCGATACGCAGGTCGGTGTACGCGGGTTTAGTCCACATGGGTCTTTCCTCTTCTTGTACCGGGCGATTCCGGCAAGGTCATTAATGCACGCCACGCCTGGGGCTCGAATGCTACTTTCGAAGCGGTGGGTGGGGTGCGTTGGTATTGGATGGGGGACATGCCATTGCATAACCCTTGTGGGAGCGAGCTTGCTCGCGATGAGGCCGGGACATTCAACATTGGTGTTGACTGATCGACCGCTATCGCGAGCAAGCTCGCTCCCACAGGGGGAGTGCTGTGTTACCGGGTTAGAAGAAGCCCAGCGGATTGATGTCGTAGCTCACCAGCAGGTTCTTGGTCTGCTGGTAGTGGTCGAGCATCATCTTGTGGGTTTCACGACCCACGCCGGACTTCTTGTAGCCACCGAACGCGGCATGGGCCGGGTACAGGTGGTAGCAGTTGGTCCACACGCGACCGGCCTTGATCGCCCGGCCCATGCGGTAGGCGCGGTTGATGTCGCGGGTCCACAGGCCGGCACCGAGGCCGAACTCGGTGTCGTTGGCGATGGCCAGGGCTTCGGCTTCGTCCTTGAAGGTGGTCACGCCCACCACTGGACCGAAGATTTCCTCCTGGAACACACGCATTTTGTTGTGGCCCTTGAGCAGGGTCGGCTGGATGTAATAGCCGCTCGACAAATCACCCTCGAGTCGCTCGGCAGCGCCGCCGGTGAGCAGCTCGGCGCCTTCTTGCTGGGCAATCTCAAGGTACGACAGGATCTTATCGAATTGCTGCTCGGACGCCTGGGCGCCGACCATGGTCTCGGTGTCCAGCGGGTTGCCGCGCTTGATCTTGGCGATCTTTTTCATCACCTCGGCCATGAACGGCACATAGATCGATTCTTGTACCAAGGCACGAGATGGGCAGGTGCAGACTTCGCCCTGGTTGAAAAACGCCAGCACCAGGCCTTCAGCCGCCTTTTCGATAAAGGCCGGCTCGGCTTGCATGATGTCTTCGAAGAAGATGTTTGGCGACTTGCCGCCCAGCTCCACGGTAGACGGGATGATGTTCTCGGCGGCGCACTTCATGATGTGCGAGCCCACCGGGGTGGAGCCGGTGAAGGCGATCTTGGCGATACGCTTGCTGGTGGCCAGGGCTTCACCGGCTTCGCGGCCGAAACCGTGGACGATGTTCAACACCCCGGGTGGCAGCAGGTCGGCGATCAGTTCCGCGAAGACCATGATCGACAGCGGCGTCTGTTCGGCTGGCTTGAGCACGATGCAGTTACCGGCGGCCAGGGCCGGGGCGAGTTTCCAGGCAGCCATCAGCAGCGGGAAGTTCCACGGGATGATCTGCCCGACCACGCCCAGCGGCTCGTGGAAATGATAGGCGGTGGTCAGTTCGTTGATCTCGGCCGCCCCACCCTCTTGGGCGCGAATGCAGCCAGCGAAGTAACGGAAATGGTCGGCCGCCAACGGCACGTCGGCATTGAGGGTCTCGCGCACGGCCTTGCCGTTGTCCCAGGTCTCGCTGACGGCGAGGACTTCCAGGTTCTGCTCGATGCGGTCAGCGATTTTCAGCAGCACCCGCGAGCGGTCCTGCACCGAGGTCTTGCCCCAGGCGTCGGCGGCGGCATGGGCCGCATCCAGTGCCTTGTCGATGTCGGCGGCGTTGGAGCGCGGGAATTGGGCAATGACTTCGCCGTTGACCGGGGACGTGTTGGTGAAATACTCACCGTTGACCGGCGCGACGAATTCGCCGCCGATGAAATTGCCGTAGCGCGGTTTGAAGGAAACGACGGCGCCTGGGGTTCCGGGTTGTGCGTAGATCATGATGGGGCCTCTGCCTGGTCGATGCCTGTCACGGGACAGGCGATAGGCCGATGGTAGAGAGCCCCGTGCCGTGGACGAATGCGTCATTGGCAGGGGGCTCTCTCGTTATTTGGTCGTAGGTTTTGCCGCGATCCGAGGATGACCCGGGCTTTTTTGTGGGAGCGAGCTTGCTCGCGATGGCGGCGGATCAGTCAACATCGATGCAAGATGTTCTGGCCTCATCGCGAGCAAGCTCGCTCCCACAGGTTCTACCTTTGCCAAGGTTGGCTCAGCGCTTGGCGACAAGCTCTTTCGGCAACTTGAAGGTCCAGAGCATGCCGCCCTGGTTGAAGTCCTTCACGCGTTTGGCCACCTCGCCGCCCCACAGCGGCACAGCACCGCCCCAGCCGGAAACAACGGAGACGTATTGCTCACCGTCCATTTCCCATGTGATGGGCGAGCCAAGCACGCCGGAGCCGGTCTGGAATTCCCAGACCTTTTCGCCAGTCTTGGCGTTGAACGCCTGGAGGAACCCTTCAGGCGTGCCGGTGAACACCAGGTTGCCCTTGGTGGTCAGGACCCCGCCCCACAGCGGCGCGAAGTTCTTGTGGCGCCAGACTTCCTTGCCGGTCTTGGGGTCGATGGCCCGCAGCACGCCGATGTAATCCTCGTTCAGCGGCTTGATGGTGAACCCGGCCCCGAGGAACGCCGCGCCTTTCTTGTAGGCGATGCCTTCGTTCCAGATGTCCATGCCCCATTCGTTGGACGGCACGTAGAACAGGCCGGTGTCCTGGTTGTAGGCCATGGGCATCCAGTTTTTCGCACCGAGAAAGGCCGGGGCGACGAACACCGAACTGCCCTTGGCTTCGCTGCCCGGTGCGCCCGGACGGCTGGCCTCGTTGTAGATCGGCCGCCCGTCCTTGTCCAAGCCAGTGGCCCAGGTGATCTTGTCGACAAACGGGAAGCCGCGGATGAACTTCCCGTTGGTGCGGTCGAGCACGTAGAAGAAGCCGTTCCGGTCGGCCGTTGCCGCAGCCTTGATGTCTTTGCCGCCTTCCTTGTAGTTGAACGAGATCAGCTCATTGACGCCGTCATAGTCCCAGCCGTCATGGGGCGTACTCTGGAAATGCCACTTGATGGTGCCGTCGTCCGGGTTCAGGGCCAGGCGCGACGACGAATAGAGGTTGTCGCCAGGACGCAGGTGGGAATTCCAAGGGGCCGGGTTGCCGGTGCCGAACAGCAGCAGGTTGGTTTCCGGGTCGTAGTAGCCCCCCAGCCAAGGCGCCGCGCCGCCGGTTTTCCAAAGATCGCCCGGCCAGGTCTTGCCCGCCTCGCCACCGGAGATACCGTTCTCGACCGCCTTGCCGTCCTTGTAGACGTAACCCATGTGACCTTCCACCGTCGGGCGGGTCCACAGCAGTTCGCCATTCTTCGGATCGTAGGCGCTGATCTGGCCGACCACGCCGAATTCGCCACCGGCCACACCGGTGATCAGCTTGCCATTCACCACCATGGGCGCGGCGCTGATGGAATAACCTTCCTTGTGGTCGGCCACCTTCTTGCTCCACACCACTTTGCCGGTGTCCTTGTTCAAGGCCACCAGCTTGGCGTCGAGGGTGCCGAAGAACACCAGGTCGCCATACAGCGCTACGCCGCGATTGATCACATCGCAGCAAGGGCGGATGTCATCGGGCAGGCGCGCATCGTACTGCCATAGTTTCTTGCCGGTTCGCGCATCTACCGCGAACACCCGCGAATAGGAACCGGTGAGGTACATCACCCCGTCCTTGATCATCGGCTGGGCTTGCTGGCCGCGCTGCTTTTCGCCACCGAAGGAGAACGCCCAGACCGGGCGCAAATCCTTGATGTTATTGACATTTAGACTGTCGAGCGGGCTGTAGCGCTGGCCCTGGACCCCCAGGCCGTTGGTCACGACCTGCTGCGGGTTTTTCGGGTCCTGGAGAATTTCCTGATCGGTCACGGCGGCCAAGGCCGAACCTGACAGCAGCATGGCACTGAGCAGCAGGCTCACGGCGAAGGGTTGGCGACGTGCGGGATGAGTCATGACGGCTACCTCTGCGGTTATTGTTATACCCGGGAAATTTTCCCGGTCTGCCACAGATTCTTGGGCTCGGAGCCCTCGCCAACAATTGCCCGCTGTGTTGAGTTTTCTAGTTCCTTGGTACACATGAGGCGTCGTCGCATCCAGCTTCTTTGCCGGTGCCCCCCCTGTGGCGAGGGAGCTTGCTCCCGCTGGGGCGCGTGTAGGAGCTGACGAGTGCAACGAGGCTGCGATCTTTTCCCGGACACTCGAGTCTCAAGCGAAAGATCAAAAGATCGCAGCCTTCGGCAGCGCCTACAGGGCCCGGCGCCCCGCCACGGGGATGTGTGCTCAGTCAGGGTCGTGGGTATCCACCCGCTTCATCCCTGCCCGCTCATAACGCGGATAAAGATGACTGACACTGCGAATCAACTCGTACCGAGTCAAGCTGATCCCCGCAAAGCGCTCGGGAATGGGGCCGCGGATCATCTCGGCCATGTCGTCGCCTCGGGTAGCACCGTCGCGCATCAGTTGGTCGAGCCAGCCCAGGTAATCACGCATCTGCGCGAAAGGCTGGGCGTCACTCGCGACCGGGCCGTGGCCAGGCACGATCTGCTTCCAGGGCAAGGCCTGCAAGGTGTCCAGGTCCTTGAGCCAGACTTCCAGACCGGGGCTGTTGGGCGTGGTCAGGGCCCGCTCGTAGAACACCAGGTCGCCGGCGAACAACACGCCAGTGGTTTCATCCAGGATCGCCAGGTCCGCGCCGGTGTGCCCGGCCAATGCCAGCAGACGCAACGAATGATCGCCCACCTTCAACGTCTCGGCCACCAGCACTTGGGTTGGCAGTACCACCTCGGTGCCGCGCATCCAGTCGCCCACCAGCCGGTACATGTTCTCCGCCAGCGCATCACCCTGTTGTCGCAGCAGGTCGGTGGTGCCCGCCAAGGCACCGATAGGCACGTCGCTGAACGCCTGGTTGCCCAATACGTGGTCAGGGTGATGATGGGTCAGCAAGACCTGGATGACCGGCTTGTCGGTGGTCGCCGCAATGGCCTGGCGCAGCGCCTCGCCGTAGCGTTTCGACGGCCCGGTGTCGATCACCACCACGCCGGCCTCGGTGACGATGAACGCCGTATTGACGATATTGCCGCCGTTGGCCTTGGCAAAGTTCTCGGTGCTGCCTTCCAGCAGCCAGGTGCCTGCGGCGATCTGCCGGGGCTTGAGTGAATAGTCGGTGGCGGACCATGCCGGCAGGCACAGGCCAAGACAGAGCAGTAACAGCCAGCGCATGGCGCGCTCCTTCTGGTCAGGGAATGGCCGCCTCGAACGCGTTGCCGCTGTTGTCGCGCAGCACCAGGCGGGTCTGTCCCGGGCCTTGGATATCGAAGCCCAGGTTGGGGTTTTCGCTGACCGCCGGGAACAGCTCCAGGCGCGCCAACACCTGGCCGTCGGCGTCCAGCAGTTGCGCGTGGTTGAGGAAAAACTCCGGGATGCCGCTCACCAGGCCGTTGTCCATTGGATGGTTGACTTGCAGGCGCAGGCGACTCGAATCCCCTCGCGGATAACGGCCGCCCAGCACCTCGCCCAAGTGTTCCTCCCAGCCCGGCTGGGTGCGCACCACGCTGGGAGCAGTGCAGCCGCCACCGGCTGCATCGATCAGGGTCGAACCGACGTGCCACAGACCATCGCGGGTCTGCACGGCGGCGCGCAACGGCGTGGCTTGCTCGATGCGAATACGGACCGACAGCCAAGGCAGCACCCGCTCCCCGGGTTGGAAATCGACGATTTTCGGCAGCGGGTTCAGCTCGGCCCAGGCCAGTACCCGTATGACGTCGCCGGCAAAGGCCCGGGCATCGATTTCCAGTGGCACCTGTCGCGCATCTTCGGCAAACGGTGGTGCCAGCAGCCGCACCCGGTCGTCGAACACGAACGGCGCGTCCCCCAGCAACTGCTTGTGATAAAAGGCCCACATCACCGACGGCACCGGATCCTTCCCCGGCTCGACCGCCATCGCCAGCCACGGCAGGCATCCTAACAGCAGGCCATACGCTCGCCAGTTCATCCCTGCGCTCCTATTGGTACATTTCGGGTACGTCGTAGCGCAGGCCATAGCGGGCATACATCGCCTTGAGGCTGCCGTCGCGGATCAAGCCTTCCAGCGCCTCTTCCACCGCGTAGGCCAACTGACGGTTGCTTTCGTGCACCGCCATGCCGATTTCCCAGCGTTGCTTGCCCATGTTTGGATAGGCATTCTCCGCCAGCGCCAGCTGCTGATCGGCCGCCTCATGCACCTGCCAGTCAACTTCCCCGCGCATGGCCATGACGGCGTCGACCTCTCCGGCCTGCATGGCCCCGAAAGCCTTGGCGACGCTGGGGTAATGGCGAGTCTTGGCGCTGAGCATGCCGTTGAACACCGAGGTCAGGTAGAACGACGGCACACTGTCGACCTCCACCCCGATGGGGTGTTGCTGGAACACGGCGACGCTGCCCACCGACTCCAGCCGGCGACGGTCATACGCCACCTGCCAGCATTCCTGCTGATAGGGACCGAACATCACCACCTGGACGTTTTCCAGTTCCCCGATGTCGTTGCGTCTTTGCACGTAGTCGTGATCGTACGGCACCCGCATCATCAGGTCGGCCAGTTGCCGGTCGTGCAACGGGCTGCTGCGCCAGATGTAGTCGCGCAGATCGTCGTCGAGCTTCTCGCCGGGTGGTGCCCACATCAGTTTCAGACGCACGCCCATGGCCTTGGCCAGGGCTTGCGCCAATTCAACATCAACCCCCCGGGGCTGGCCCTGGTCTTCAAAACTGTAGGGTGCGAAATCCTTGTAGACCGCCACCTTCAACTCCCCGGCGGCGATCATCTGGTCGTAGCTGCGCACCTGCGCCTGCACCGCCTGGCCAAACAGCAAGAGGCTGCACATTACCCACGCGAACAGGCGCATGGCACTCACTCCTCGACGTGTACGCTGTCGAGGTAGGTGCGCACCGCCCACAAGGCCTCCTGGCTCAGGTAGTCGGCCATTTTCGGCATATAGACCCGGCCGTCGCGCACCGCACCGTGGCGTACGCGTTCGACGAACCACTCATCGCCGGCTTCGGCGGCGTCGAGCATGCGCAGGTCCGGGGCGATCCCGCCGGACTTGGCCTCCAGGCCATGGCAGGCCGCGCAGTTCTGGTTGTAGGCCGAGGCGCCGATCTCCACGGCTTTTTCACGCTCGGGAGCATTGCGATACGGGTTCTGGGCAGCCCATCCATCGGCGTCCAACGGCAAGTTGGTGTCCTTGATCGGGGTCAGTCCCTTGGTTTCCACTGCTTGGGGCACTACGTTGCCATGGGCCCATGCGGAGCCTGCGCCGGTCAGCCCCATCCATAATGCGGTAGCGATGATGGCGTTGCGTTTTGTTGTCATTGTTATGCCCTCTGGATTGCACGCAAGACCTCTTGGCAGAGGCCGTGCCGTCATCTTAGGAACCCTGTGCCGCCAGCCGAATGCTGCTTTGGTGGCCGGGGTCTAGTTCCTTGGTAGCAGGCCATCCGACGCAAGTCGCAAAGACAGGCGGTTTGGGAAATCTTCCCGGCAAAGGCGGGACTTTTTCCGTATCGGCGGCCCCCGGCGCAACCCAACCTAGTCAGGCCAAAACCTTTCACTGGGAACTGCCACCATGAGAATAAAAACGCTACCCGCCCTCTCCTCCCTGACGGTTGCCTTCCTGCTGGCCGGCAGTCTGTCGCTAAGCCCCTTGGCCAGCGCCGCAGCGCCAGGGGTCAGTTGGGAAGACATCGCCAACGACCACCTGACCACCCAGGACGTGTTGCAATACGGCATGGGCACCAACGCCCAGCGCTGGAGCCCGCTGGCCCAGGTCAACGACAAGAACGTGTTCAAGCTGACCCCGGCCTGGTCCTACTCATTCGGCGACGAGAAGCAGCGCGGCCAGGAATCCCAGGCCATCGTCAGCGACGGCGTGGTGTACGTCACCGGTTCGTACTCGCGGGTGTTCGCCCTCGACGCCAAGACCGGCAAGCGCCTGTGGACCTACAACCACCGGCTGCCGGACAACATTCGTCCGTGCTGCGACGTGGTCAATCGGGGTGCGGCCATCTATGGCGACAAGATCTACTTCGGCACCCTGGATGCGCGCGTGGTCGCCCTGGATAAGAACACCGGCAAAGTGGTGTGGAACAAGAAGTTCGGTGATCACGCCGGCGGCTACACCATGACCGGCGCCCCGGTGCTGATCAAGGACAAGACCAGCGGCAAGGTCCTGCTGATCCACGGCAGTTCCGGTGATGAGTTCGGTGTGGTCGGGCAATTGTTCGCCCGCGACCCGGACACGGGTGAGGAAGTCTGGATGCGCCCGTTCGTCGAAGGTCACATGGGCCGCCTCAACGGCAAGGACAGCACGCCGACCGGCGACGTCAAGGCGCCCTCCTGGCCCGACGACAAGACCACCGAGACCGGCAAGGTCGAGGCCTGGAGCCATGGCGGCGGCGCACCTTGGCAGAGCGCCAGTTTCGATCCCGAGACCAACACCATCATCGTCGGCGCGGGCAACCCCGGCCCCTGGAACACCTGGGCGCGCACGTCCAAGGACGGCAACCCCCATGATTACGACAGCCTCTACACCTCCGGCCAGGTCGGGGTCGACCCAAGCACCGGCGAGGTGAAGTGGTTCTACCAACACACGCCCAACGACGCCTGGGATTTCTCCGGCAACAACGAGCTGGTGCTGTTCGACTACAAGGACAAGGACGGCAAGGTGGTCAAGGCCACCGCCCACGCCGACCGCAACGGTTTCTTCTACGTGGTGGACCGCAACAACGGCAAGCTGCAGAACGCTTTCCCCTTCGTCGACAACATCACCTGGGCCAGCCACATCGACCTGAAGACCGGCCGCCCGGTGGAAAACCCCGGCCAGCGCCCGGCCAAGCCATTGCCCGGTGAAACCAAGGGCAAACCGGTTGAAGTCTCGCCGCCCTTCCTCGGCGGCAAGAACTGGAACCCCATGGCCTACAGCCAGGACACCGGCCTGTTCTACGTCCCCGGCAACCAGTGGAAAGAGGAGTACTGGACCGAGGAAGTGAACTACAAGAAAGGTTCGGCCTACCTGGGCATGGGCTTCCGCATCAAGCGCATGTACGACGATCACGTCGGCAGCCTGCGAGCGATGAACCCCACCACCGGCAAAGTGGTCTGGGAACACAAGGAACCGCTACCGCTGTGGGCCGGCGTGCTGGCGACCAAGGGCAACCTGGTGTTCACCGGCACCGGCGACGGCTTCTTCAAGGCCTTCGACGCGAAGACCGGCAAGGAACTGTGGAAATTCCAGACCGGCAGCGGCATCGTCTCCCCGCCCATCACCTGGGAGCAGGACGGCGAGCAGTTTATCGGCGTGACCGTCGGCTACGGCGGCGCCGTGCCGCTGTGGGGCGGCGACATGGCCGAACTGACCAAGCCCGTGGCCCAGGGCGGGTCGTTCTGGGTGTTCAAGATCCCGAGTTGGGATAAGGCGACGGCGCAGAAATAACCGCTGACCTACTCCACAATCCCTGTGGGAGCGAGCCTGCTCGCGAATGCGGTGGTCCAGCCAATTTAGATATTGACTGACACTACGTTTTCGCGAGCAGGCTCGCTCCCACAGTTCACTGAGTTCATGCCATGAAATCATTGCCACTGCTGCTTCTGTTCATCGGCACCTTTGCCCATGCCGACGACCCCGACACCCCACTGACCATCAACGGCTGCACCATCGCCGAATCCAGCCAATGCCCCGGCGCAAACCTGCGCGGCGCACAACTGGCGAACCAGGACCTGCGCAAGATGAACCTCAGCGGCGCCGACCTGCGCGATGCCGACCTGCGGCACGCGCGGCTGGACTTGGCCAACCTTGAGAAAGCCCAGCTACAAGGCGCCAACCTGACCCGTGCCAGCCTGCAACAAAGCAACCTGCGCCTGGCGGACTTCAGCGGTGCCACGCTCATGGCGATCCAGGGCTGGGGCCTGTTCGCCCAAGGCGCGCAATTCCAGCGTGCCGACCTGACGGCGGCCTACCTGCAATTCGCTCGCCTGTCCGGTGCCCGCCTGCGCGAGGCCAATCTGCAAGCCGCAGACCTGGAAATGGCCTGGCTGAGCAAGGCCGACCTCAAGGGCGCCAACCTGCGCGACGCCAACCTGCAAGAAGCCAAGCTCGGCGAAAGCAACCTGGAACAGGCCAACTTGAGCGGTTCTCGCCAGCATTATGGGAATTTCCAGGATGCGAATATGCAGGGCTGTACCGGGTGCCCAACGTCCTGGGATCAGTGAAGGCTCTGGATCACACAAATCCTTGTGGCGAGGGAGCTTGCTCCCGCTGGGGTGCGAAGCAGCCCCCAATAGGGTCAACTCAATGAGCCTGACACACCGAGGTGCCGGGTTTTGGGGGCGCTCCGCACCCCAGCGGGAGCAAGCTCCCTCGCCACAGGTGATCGCATTTCAAATCAAACATTAACCGGCCACCCGCACCCCCCCCATATCGATCCCCAAATGCACCAGCTCGGCATGGGAACTGACCTGCAACTAGCTCTTGAGCAGCGTCAGGTGGTTGGACACGGTCTTGGCGCTGATGCACAGCTGTTCGGCGATGGTCCGGGCCGGGGTACCCTTGGCGAGCATGACGAAAATCTCCAGCTCCCGCTGGGTCATGCATTGCAGGCGTGGATCGACAGCCTGTCGCGAGCTGGCGCAGGCCAGTTGCGTGGCCAAGGACTGTTCGATGTAGGCATGGCCCCCAAGCACCCGCCGCACCGCTTCCACCAGCACCTGGGGCGCCGAGTTCTTGGTCAGGTAGCCCGCCGCACCCGCATCCAGCGCCTGGCGCACCAGCGGCAGTTCGTCGTGCATGCTGAAGAACAACACCCGCAGTTGCGGCAGTCGCTGGCGCAGCCGCCGGGTGGTTTCCAAGCCACTGATCCCGGGCAAGCCGAAGTCCATGATCACCAGATGAGGCACCTGCTCCAGCACCTGGCTCAGCGCCTCTTCACCCGTGGCCGCTTCGCGGACCTGCAGGTCCGGCATCAGTACCCGCAACAAACTGGCATAGCCCTGCCGCACCACCGCATGGTCATCCACCAACAAAATGTTCATCACGCCTCCCAGGCAATATTCAAGGCCAGCGCCCAACCGGCACCGGGCTGGCTGATGACACGCAACTCACCGCCAAGGCTCCGTGCCCGTTCGGCCATCGAATGCAGGCCCACGCCCGCACGCGGTGGTTGCGGCGCGCCCTGACCGTTGTCGCGCACCAGCAAGCGCAAGCGTCCGGCGCGATGTTGCAGGCGACTCCGTACCTGCGTGGCACCGGCATGTCGGGCAACGTTGGTCAACGCTTCCTGCAACAAACGATACAGATGGGTCTTGTCGGGCCCCGACATGGGTGGCAGGGCGGTATCGATCCGCAACTGGCAGGCGATGCCCTGGGTTGCCTGCCATCGCCCGGCCAACACCTCGATGGCCTCACATAACGGCAGGTGCTGCAACACCACCGGGTACAAGTCATGCACCAGCGCCCGGAACCCCTGCTGCAAATGCTCGCAATGGTCTTCAAGCTGGCTGACGGTCTGTTCCAGCGTCGGCGGTTGATCCATCACCAGCCGCAGCAGGCAGGCACGGGCACGAATACCGGCCACATATTGGCCCAGGTCGTCGTGCAGGGTCTGGGCCAGCCGGGTGCGCTCCTGCTCCTGCACCGCCAGCAAGGCCTGGGTGAGCCGGGCGTTATCGGCCTGGGCCTCGGCCAAGGCAGCGGTCATGCGGTTGAAATGCCCCGCCAATTGCTGCGCCTCCGGCACACCTTCAGTGCCCAGGCGCACCTGCAGGTTTCCCGCAGACACCTGGCGCAGCGCTTGCAGTAGCTCGTCGAGCAAACGCATGCCACGCCGTACCGCCCAGCGGATCACCAACAGGCTGAGTAACAACGCCAAGGCGCAGACGTACAACAGTTGCACCAATGAATCGAGGATCTCGTCGATCTCGTCCCGCGGATCGACGGCAATCCATGCCCGTCGACCGTCAGGCAAATCCACCACCTGGGCCGCCGGGCCATCGTCCAGCAGGCGGCGGCCGAGCAAGGCCTTCACCCCTTCCTCATCCGCCGGGAACAGCTCGCCGGGAACCAACCAACGGACCCGCACATGACGCAGGCTGCCGGTCAACCGTGGCTGGAGACTGGCCGGGTCGCGCTCGGCGGTTTCGCGCAGGTAATGCACCACCGACTCGGCCGATTGCAATTCACGCTTCACATCGGCCATGGCCTGGTGCAACAGCAGGACGGCACAGGCCAGGGTGACCAGGGCGAAGAAGGCGCAAACCCAGAGGTTGATTCGCCAGAGGGCTGACATGGCTAACGTTCCTGCCCTGAATTGACACCCATCCCCTGTGGGAGCGAGCTTGCTCGCGATGACGGCGGCACATTCAATACCGTGGTCGACTGAACCACCGCTATCGCGAGCAAGCTCGCTCCCACAGGGGGGCTTGGGGGTTTCCAGGTTTTGGGACGATCCACACCGACCAAGCTCAGGATCAACAGGAACGGCAGCAGCAGGGTCTTGAGAATCCGCATGGTCTGTCCACTCCTGGTCAATAACGATTGCCTTGCATCCTAAAACCCCGGCCGCCAAGGCGAGTTACTACCTTGGTACTGCCCCGGCGGTACTTTCTGCATATTTCCCCTTGGCCGCGGCCTTCCTATGCTGGCGCTACCCGCAATGGAGGACGTCATGCGCCGGCTCGTCAGTTACGCCCTGGTTTTTCTGCTGGCAGCGACAACCGCTCACGCCGGCGATGCCGCACCGTTGCAAGTGCGCATCGGCTACCTGGCTTATCGCCCCAACCCGGGCCCGCTGCTCTCCAATGTCATCGCCGAACCGGCCGATGCCGGCTTGCGCGGCGCTGAGCTGGCGATCGTCGACAGCAACAGCACCGGGCGTTTCCTCAAGCACGACTACCGCCTGGAAAGCGCCAGCGCCGACACGCCCGATGCCCTGCTCCAGGCCGCCCGAACCCAACACGACCACGGCCTGCGGTTGTTCGTGGTCAACGCACCGGCCGCCAGCCTGCGCCAGCTCAGCGCCGCCCTGCCCGACAGCCTGCTGTTCAACGCCGGCAGTCCCGACGACAGCCTGCGCACCACCGACTGCCTGGTCAACGTGCTGCACAGCCTGCCCGACCGTGCCATGCTCGCCGATGCCCTGGTGCAGTTCAGCGTCGTGCGCAAATGGCAGCGGGCCTTGCTGGTCGTCGGCCAGACGCCCGAGGACCAGGCCTACGCCGCTGCCTTGCGCCGGGCCATGAAGCGCTTCGGCATGAAGACCGTCGCCGAGAAGGCCTGGCAGTTCGACAACGACCAGCGCCGCAGCGCCCAGGCCGACATGCCGCTGTTCACCCAGACCGCCGAGTACGACGTGGTGCTGGTGGCCGACGAACGCGGCGACTTCGGTGAATACCTGCCCTACCAGACCTGGTTCCCGCGCCCGGTGGCGGGCACCCAAGGGCTGACGCCCACCGGCTGGCACAAGACCGTGGAAACCTACGGCGCGGCGCAGTTGCAAAAACGCTTCGAAGCCCTGGCCGGGCGCTGGATGAACGACCGCGACTTCGCCGCCTGGATCGCCGTGCGCAGCATCACCGCCGCCGTGAGCAAACTGCGCCAGGACGACCCGTTCGCCATCCGTCAACTGGCCCTCAGCGACCAATTGCCGCTGGACGGTTTCAAGGGGCGCAAGCTCAGCTATCGCCCCTGGAATGGCCAACTGCGCCAACCGATTCCCCTGGTCCAGCCCCGGGCCCTGGTCAGCACATCGCCCCAGGACGGCTTCCTCCCCCCTTCCAATGAAATGGACAGCCTGGGCTACGACCAGCCCGAAGTGAGCTGCCGTTACCCCTGATCGATAACAACAATAAGGAAACCGCCATGCGCCGCGCCTTGATTTACCCGGCCCAGCTCCGCCCGACCCTGCTATGCAAAGCCCTCACCCTGGGCGCTGCATTGCTCGCCGCCGGCCCCGCCGCCGCCAGCATCGCCTGGGTCTCCAACGAAAAAGACAACAGCCTGAGCCTGATCGACCTACAGCGCCTGGAAGTCATCGAAACCCTGCCGGTAGGCCAGCGTCCCCGGGGCCTGCTGCTGTCCCATGACAATCGCCTGCTGTACATCTGCGCCAGCGACTCGGACCGGGTCCAGGTGATGGACGTCGCCACCCGAAAAATCATCAAGGAACTGCCGGCCGGCAAGGACCCGGAGCAGTTCGCCCTGCACCCCAACGACCGCTGGCTCTACGTGTCCAACGAGGACGATGCCCTGGTCACGGTGATCGACACCCAGACCTCCGAAGTCCTGGGCCAGATCGGCGTGGGGGTCGAGCCCGAAGGCATGGCCGTCAGCCCCGCCGGCCAGTGGGCGGTCAACACCAGTGAAACCACGAACATGCTGCACTGGATCGACACCAGCACCCAGACCTTGGCCGACAATACCTTGGTGGACCAGCGCCCGCGTTTCGTCGAATTCAATCGCGACGGTACGCAGCTCTGGGCCTCGGCGGAGATCGGCGGCACCTTGACCATTCTCGACGTCGCCACGCGCCAGGTGCTCAAGACCTTGACCTTCCAGATCAAGGGCGTGCACCCGGACAAGGTCCAGCCGGTGGGCATCAAGCTCAGTGCCGATGGCACGCTGGCGTTCGTCGCCCTGGGCCCGGCCAACCATGTGGCGGTGATCGACGCCAAGACCTTCGAAGTGCTGGACTACCTGCTGGTGGGCCGACGAGTGTGGCAACTGGCGTTCACCCCAGACCAGAAGCAACTGCTGGCGACCAATGGCGTCAGCGGCGATGTCTCGGTGATCGATGTAGAGAGCCGCAAAGTCCTGAAGTCAGTGAAAGTCGGACGCTATCCATGGGGTGTGGTGGTGACGCCATGAACGCCCTGGAGGTCAGCGACCTGAGCTTTGCCTATGGCGCACGCGAAGCCCTCAAGCAGATGAGTTTCCGCCTGCCCGCTGGACGTTTCGCCGCGCTGCTGGGACCCAACGGTGCTGGTAAGTCGACGCTGATCGCCCTGCTCACCCGCCTGTACGACCTGCAGCGTGGCGAGATCCGCATCGACGGTCATTCTCTGCAAAGTTCTCCGCGTCCGGCCTTGCGCCAGTTGGGTGTGGTGTTCCAACAAAGTACCCTGGACCTGGACCTGAGCATCGAACAGAACCTGCGCTACCACCTGGCGCTGCATGGTTTTTCCCGACGCCAGGGCAGCGCCCGCCTCGACGCCGAACTGACTCGCCAGCACCTGATCGAGCGGCGCCAAGAACGGGAGCGCGCCCTCAACGGCCGCCACCGGCGCCGGGTGGAGCTCGCCCGGGCCCTGCTCCACGAACCGCGCTTGGTGCTGCTCGACGAACCCAGCGTCGGCCTTGATCCGGCCAGCCGCCTCGCCCTCGGCCTGCACATCCGGCAACTGTGCCGCGAGCAAGGCATCAGCGTGCTCTGGACCACTCACCTGCTGGACGAAGTGCAGCCCAGCGATGACCTGTTGATCGTGCATCAGGGCCGCCTGGTCGCCAGCGGCAAGGCCGATGCGGTGAGCCAGGAACACGGCGGCACCCTCGGTTCGGCCTTCACCCATTTGACCGCTTCGGGAGCCCGACCATGAGCGTGTACTGGCACTGTTTCAGCGGCATCGTCATGCGCGAATGGCTGCGCTTCGCGCTGCAACGCACCCGGCTGCTCAGCGCCCTGGTCCGGCCACTGCTGTGGCTACTGGTGTTCGCCGCCGGCTTTCGCGCGGCACTGGGCATCGCCATCATCGCCCCCTACGACACCTACATCCCCTACGAGGTGTACATCGTGCCGGGGCTGGCCTGCATGATCCTGTTGTTCAACGGCATGCAGGGCTCGCTGTCGATGGTCTACGACCGGGAAATGGGCAGCATGCGCGTGCTGCTCACCAGTCCCCTGCCCCGGGCGTTCCTGCTGGCGAGCAAGTTGCTGGCGACGTCGCTGATCTCGCTGTTGCAGGTCTATGCCTTTCTCGCCATCGCCTGGCTGTACGGCATCCAACCGCCGGCCATGGGCCTGCTGCTGGCCTTGCCGGCGCTGCTGTTGGTAGCGCTGATGCTCAGTGCCCTGGGCCTGTTGTTGTCCAATGCCATCCGGCAATTGGAGAACTTCGCCGGGGTGATGAATTTCGTGATCTTCCCGATGTTCTTCCTGTCCTCGGCGCTGTACCCGCTATGGAAAATGCAGGAAGCCAGCCCGTGGCTGTACTGGCTCTGCGCGGTCAGCCCGTTCACCCATGGCGTGGAGTTGGTGCGTTATGCGCTGTATGAGCAGTTCAACCTGCTGGCGATGGCGGTGTGCATGGGCTTGACCCTGGTGTTCGCGTTGTTGGCGGTGTGGACGTTCAATCCGCAGCATGCGGCGTTGCGCAAGGCCAGCTGAACCGGCCCCAAGCCAATCCCCCTGTGGGTTCCCTGTGGGAGCGAGCCTGCTCGCGATTGCGGTGGTTCAGCGAGTAAAAATGTGACTGGTAGACCGCTATCGCGAGCAGGCGCGCTCCCACAGAGACCGTGCATGACTTCAGGATCACACTTGTCTTTAAGACCGAAATTACTACTTTAGTACCGGTTTTCCTGTCCATGGTCGCATTCACAAGGCCTCGACCCTGGCATGTAATGGGCGCATAACAAAAAGGATAAATCCTATGCCCCGTTTGCTGGCGATCCTCCTGCTGGGCCTGGCGCTGAATGTCGCGCAGGCCGAGACCGCGCTGTTTTCAGCCCAGGGCTATCGCATCGCCCAATACCGCAGCCCGACACCCGCCACCGTCGACGGCGCCCAGACCCTCGACACCCAAGCCCTGCAACGCCTGCTCGACCAAGCCCAGCCTCCGCTGCTGATCGACGTCTACCGTCGTCCATGGGTCCAGGGACGTTTCATCGACAACGAACCCCATGCCAACCTCCCCGGCAGCCTCTGGCTGGCCAATACCGGGGACGGCGATCTCGACCCGACCTGGCAGGACTACTTCAGCCATCACCTGCGCACGGCCACCGGCGGGCGGCTGGAGCGACCGCTGGTCTTTTATTGCCGCTCGGATTGCTGGCTGAGCTGGAACGCGGTAAAACGCGCCGCTGCCATGGGCTATAAGCATTTGTATTGGTACCGCGATGGCCTGGACGCCTGGGAGGCGGCGAACCTGCCCCTGCAAGCGGCCCGGCCCGAACCCTTTCCCTGAATGTGCAAGAAATGCGTGCAACTGCCCTGTCCCACACGACAATAACGAGGTGAATGGCCATGTATAAAATCCTGATAGCCGACGATCACCCACTGTTTCGCGAAGCCATCCACAACGTCATCAGCGACGGTTTTCCTGGCAGCGAGGTCATGGAGACCGCCGACCTCGACAGTGCCCTGGCCTTGACCGCCGAACACGACGACCTGGACCTGATCCTGCTGGACCTGAACATGCCCGGCATGCACGGGCTCAATGGCCTGATCAACCTGCGCAACGAGGCGCCAACCATCCCCGTGGTGATCGTTTCTGCCGAGCAGGACAAGCAAGTGGTGTTGCAGGCCATCACCTATGGCGCGGTGGGTTTCATCACCAAATCCTCCCCACGCTCGCAAATGACCGACGCCATCGAACAGATCCTCAACGGCAACGTGTACCTGCCGCCCGACATCATCCGCACACAAAAAAGCCCGACGGGCCGCCGCCTGAACGAAACCCCGGCGTTCCCACCGGAACTGCTCCAGGCCCTGACTCGCAAGCAACTGCTGGTGCTCGAACGCATGACCAAGGGCGAGTCGAACAAGCAGATCGCCTACACCCTGGACATCGCCGAAACCACGGTCAAGGCCCACGTCTCGGCGATCCTGCGCAAGCTTAATGTGCACAACCGGGTGCAGGCGATTCTCAGCGCCGGGGATATTGATTTCGGGGCCTATTTGCGGCGTTGAACGGTTGAACACTACAGGGACATGTGGCGAGGGAGCTTGCTCCCGCTGGGGCGCGAAGCAGCCCCATTCTGAACAAGCCTGACACACCGAGGTGCCTGGATTTTGGGGCCGCTTCGCGCCCCAGCGGGAGCAAGCTCCCTCGCCACAAAAGCCGTTCGGTTCAATGACCCTGGGATTGGCTTAGCAGATGGCTCATCGCAATCTTGAGCTTCATCGGCCGCACCGGCTTGTGCATCAGGGTGTGGCCGCGCTCGCGGATCTGCTGCTTGAGTTCGTTGCTGTAGTTGGCGGTGATCATCATGGCCGGGATCGGTGAGGCCCGGCGGGCGTTGATCCGGGCCACGGCGTCCACACCGTTCTGATCGTGGTCCAGGTGGTAATCGGCGATCAACAGGTCGGCCTCGGCGTGGTAGTTGTCCACTTGGCGGGCCAGGTCCTGCTCCGACAACGCCGTCACCACCTGGCAACCCCAACCCTCCAGCAAGGTGCGCATGCCGGCGCAGATCGCCGCATCGTTATCCAGCACCCAGACCCGTGCCCCCCGCAGTCGTTCCAGCATCGGCTCGCTCATGTCCAGGCACGGCAACGGCTTGGGTGCGGTGGCGCTCAGCGGCACGTCGATGGCGAACATCGAGCCCTTGCCCGGCCAGGAGCGCACCTGGATCCGGTGCCCGAGGATCCCGGCGATTTTCTCGACAATCGCCAGGCCCAGGCCCAACCCACGGTCCTGGTTCGGGCGCTGGACGTCGCCGCGCTTGAATTCCTGGAATATTTCCTCCAGGCGATTCTCGGCAATGCCGATGCCGCTGTCCCAGACCTGGATCGACACGCGCTGGCGATGCCTCCGGCAGCCCAGCACCACCCGACCGCTGGGGGTGTAGCGAATGGCGTTGCTCAGCAGGTTGCGCAGGATCCGCGCGAGCAATTGCATGTCGCTGCGCACCAGCACCGAACAGCCGACATAGTGCAGCTCCAGCCCTTCGCTGCGGGCGATCTGGGCGTATTCGGCGGCCAGGTTGTCCAGCAATTCGCTAAGGCCGAACGGCGCGACATCGGCCTTGATCACCCCGGCGTCCAGCTTGGAAATGTCCACCAGGGTGCCCAGCAGGTTCTCGACGTCCTGCAGCGAATTGCTGACGTTGCGCACCAATTGCGCGTTGGCCACCGGCTCGCGACGTTCGAGCAGGGCACTGGTGAACAAGCGTGCGGCGTTGAGCGGTTGCAGCAGGTCATGGCTGACCGCTGCGAGAAACTTGGTCTTCGACAGGTTGGCTTGCTCTGCCTCGCGCTTAGCCTCCCGCAGGCGCAATTCCACCCGGCTGCGCTCGTCGATCTCCCGCAGCAACTGGTCGTTGAGGGTGGTCAGTTCGACCGTGCGCTCCTGGACTCGCTGTTCCAGGTTCTGGTAAGCCTGGTGCAATGCCTCGGCGGTGCGGCGGCGTTCGGTGATGTCGCGGATCAGCACGAAGATGCCGACCACTTCGCCGTTGGCCAGGCGGTTCGGCACGTAGGAGCGCAGCATGTAGCGCTCCTGGTTGTTGATGTTGGTCTCGGCGAATTCAAAGGTGACGCTCTCACCCGCCAATGCCCGGTCCACGTAGGCTTCCAGGCGCTGGTAATGCTGCTCGCTATGGGCTTCGCGCAGGCTCTGGCCGAGCATCACGCCGCGGGGCCAGCAATACCACTGCTCATAGACCTTGTTGGTGAATTCGTAGACCAGGTCGGCGTTGAGGTAGGCGATCAGCGCCGGCACATGGTCGGTGATCAGGCGGATCCAGCGCTCGCTTTCGCTCAGTGCCTCGGCGTGCTGGTAGCGCTCGGTGATGTCAGTAAACGTGTTGACGTAACCGCCGGTGGGCAATGGATGCGTGCGGATCTCCAAGACGCGGCCATCGGACAGGCGCTGCTCGCATTCATGGATCAACCGGCCGTTGCTGTCGCGACTGGCCGGGGTCAGCAGTTGCAGCTCACTGTCGCCGATCACTTCGTTGAAGGGCCGGTGGGCCGCCACCGGGGCCAGGCCACTGAGTTCAAGGAAGCGCCGGTTCCACAGTTCCAGCACGCCTTGGGCATTGACCATCGCCACACCCTGGGACAGGTTGTCCACCGCCCGCTGCAACAGGTGGGACTTCTGCGCGATGGCCTGCTCGCGGCGCACGGTTTCGCTGAGCTTGACGTCGGTGATGTCAGTAAAGAGGATCACTCGCCCGCCTTCCTGGGTCGGCCGCTCGCTGACCTGCAGCCAGCGTCCGTCCTGCAAGCGATACAACACGTGCTCGTCGGCCTGGCCGCGGGGCTCTTCGCTGAACAAGCCGTTGGCGGTCATCAAGCGCTTGACCTCGGAAAGACGCATCCCGGCGATGATGCGCACCCGACTGTTGGCCCAGAAGGCCTTGAAGCGGCTGTTGAACAGGACGATGCGTTGCTGCTCGTCGAACAGCACAAACGCATCGGAGATGCTCTCGATGGCGTCGATCAGGTGCCGGTGGGCAGTTTCCGCCCGCAGTCGCGCCTCGCCCAGCAAGTGATTGCCGGCCTTGAGCTCGGCCATGGCCTGGTTCAGCGCGTCGGAGCGCTCACGCACCTGCTCGGCCAGCACCACCGAGTGCTGGAACGCCGCATAGGGGTCGTTGCCGCGGGTCACACCGGACTCCACCCGCTCGATCAGCGCCGCGTTGATGCGCCGCAACTTGCGGTTTTCGTGTTGCAGGCTGGCGAGCTGGACCTGCAGGTCAGCGATGGCCGGGGACGCGATGTCGGGCAATGGCAACTCCGGTGAACGTCTGGTTGATGTGCAGGCCATTGAACTGTTCTCCATAGGTGTTGAACCCCATCACCCGTTGTTCGCGCAGGAACTCGCCGATCTGTTCCAGGCCACCGCGGTCTTCCAGCTCCAGGCGCCGCAGGAAGCAATCGCAGCCGATGGTCAGCAGCAAGTCGCCGAGGCGCGCCTGCAAACCGTCGAACAGTGTTTGCAGGTTGTGCAGCAAGGGACCGGGGGTCATCGCGGTGAGGACGATGCCGTTCTCCACCGCACAGTAGAAACTCAGGCTCAGGTCCGGGTGCACCTGCTGGATCGCCCGCACGTAGTACTGGTCGTTGATCCGCACCGCCAGGGGATGGGCGGCGAAGACTCGGTAGTCGAGGGCGCTCACTGGAACGCCGATGTGCCGGGCATATTCCTCGGCGGCGGGTTCGGCGTTGAGCTCATAGACCCGGCGCGAAGCACTGTCGGCGCCGGTCACCACCAGTTTCTCGTCCCGGGGCAGGATGTGGTGGGTGGTGAAGACCTCGAACTCCAGCCAGGTGTTGATCAGCACCACCACGGCCGCGCCGCTGTGGAACTGGCCTTCGAAGTAGACGTGGGTGTGGGTCAGGTAGTTGTCATCGCCGGCCGAGCCGCCGAAATGCGGGATATCCCCCAACGCGGCGCTCAAGGCCGCCAGCACCATTTCCTCGCGGCTGGACAGGCCGTCGAGCAGGGTCAAGGCGAAACTGTGGCCCTTGATCGGCGCCAAGGCGGTGCTGCGACAGCCGCTGGCCAGGCGCTCGACCATTTGCTGGGCGTCGATCAGGCTGAAGTGCTCCATTTCACCGATCAGCTCGGCGGCAATGGAAAAGTGTCGATGATCGAACCCCACCGCCGTCACACAGTTGCGACCGTAGCCCTGGGCGGTGATTTCCCCGGCGCTGGTGCAGCCCACCAGGCGAATCCCGCCGAAACTCTGGGACAGCGCCTGGCCCAGGGCCGGCAAGTCGTACTCGGCGGAACAGAAAAACAGCACGAACCCCAGGTGCGGGTGCAACAACTGCCGCGCCAGCGCCTGGGCCACCTGCTGGACGTCGGTCGCCTGGGACATGGCGCTCACCACACCTTCGCTCTGCTGCATCATCGCCTCCGGCGGGTGCGTGATAGGAGCCCTGAGTGTACGAAGCCGCGCCGGGGCGACGAATGCTACTTGGGTAGTGGGTGGACACTTCCATGGGATGAGAAGCTGGTACGCACCGCGCCCCCTCCTCCTGGCTTGGAATACCTTTGTGGCGAGGGAGCTTGCTCCCGCTGGGGTGCGAAGCGCCCCCATGAGGCTGACGACACCAGCCTGACACACCGCGGCGCCTGGCCTTGGGGCTGCTGCGCAGCCCAGCGGGAGCAAGCTCCCTCGCCACAACAGCCGTTCAGCTGTGTGTCAGGGGCTGTCGATCGTTCCCTCGCTCCTGCGTGGAAATGTCGCCAGGGACGCTCCGAGTTCCACTTCTTCAAAAACTAAACTCCCCATCCGTGAGCACACGCGGACGTCCAGCAAATGAAGGCCGCTTTTGTGGCGAGGGAGCTTACCCCCGCTGGGGTGCGAAGCGCCCCCATGAGGCTGACGACACCAGCCTGACACACCGCGGCGCCTGGCCTTGGGGCTGCTGCGCAGCCCAGCGGGAGCAAGCTCCCTCGCCACAAAAAGCGGTTCGGTGCTGGCAATAGAGCGGTTCAGTGCCCAGGTAATATCAGTGGTTCATCGGCGCCATGGCGCGCACCTGCCCCAGCAGTTTCTGATCGATGTCTTCCAGGCGCAGCACCCGGCCGCCGGTATCGCTCGCCAGTTTTTCTGCCGCCTGGGGATCGGCGAACGAAGCCAATACCACGCCCATGGCGCCTTTGAGCCCGCTGCCAATGACGAAGTACGCGCTGCGGGCGTCGATCAGATGGGCATCATCCGGCGCATCCCAATGGCTGCGCCCCATGTCGTGGACATACAGCTTGACGTCGGCCCGATGGTTTTCCGGCTGCAACCACCAACCCAGCATTTCCGCCGGCGAGCAGAACTTCTTCACGCCTCCTGTCCCGCCCGCCGCGCCCTTGGGCCCGGGAAAGTCAGTGATGACCATGCCGCACACATGGCACTCATCACTGGAATGGAACGCCAGCGCCGCCTCGCTGGCCGCAGGTGGCTCGGCCTTGTCGCACGCCGCCAACGCCAGGCACATCAATAACCCGGCCAAGAGGCGGCCCGTCTTCAAAGACACTCTATTCATCGTTGCATGCTCCCTTGATCAAGTCAGACATTCACGGGCACCGGCGATTGAACAACCGGTAGGCCAGCCACAACGGGATTGCCATCCACAGGCCCAGGCACAACCAGAGCAAAGGCGCCGACACCGGCAAATCGCTGCCCAGGGTCAACACTGCGGCACCGCTGGACGCCGCATCGAACCCGGTCAGGTTGATCAGCCGATACACGTCCGTAGGGTTGAACAGCAACAGCCATGGCAGCAGCTCAGGGCTGAACCTCCCCTCGCTCAGCACCAGCAGCGCCAGCAAGGCCAGGTCGAACACCAGCACGAAGAAAAACCACACCCCGAGCGCCAATCCGGCGGCGGTGGATTTCTCTGCCGACACGCTGCTCAGCACATAGGCCAGCCCGAGGAACACCCAGCCCAGCAGCGTGCTGGACAACATGAACCGGCCAAAGGCCCAGAGCAGCAAGCCCAACTGAACATCGTCCACTAGCAGAGCGATGGCCAGCATCGCACAGCCAAAGCCGATGAAGGTGGCCAGGGCCAGGATCAAGCCGTGCCCGACAAACTTGCCCAAGAGCAATTGGCCGCGCCCCAACGGGTAGGGCAACAACAGCAGCAACGTGCCGTTCTCGTCCTCGCCGACAATCGCGTCGTAGGCCAGCAGCAAGGCAATCAGCGGCATCAGGAACGTCGCCAGGCTGGACAGGCTCGCCACCGTGGCGGGCACCGAGGTAAACCCCAACTGACCGGATGCCGCCGCGCCGAGCCAGGCGATGCCGATCGCCAACACCGCGAACAACAGGCTGATCGCCAACAACCAGCGATTGCGCAGGCCATCGCTGAACTCCTTGCGGGCCATGTTCCAGACCGGGTTCATAGGCTGCCCTCCTCGGCGGCGGCACGGACCATGTAATGACGGTACAGGTCCTCCAGGGACGGCGGCTTGATCTCGACATCCGTCGGGTCGTCCTGGGCCAGCAACTGGCGCAGCAAGTTCAGTTTGCTGCCGTCCGGCGCGGACACCTGCACCCCTTCCGCGCCCCAGCCCTGGGTGGCGTGCCCTTCACTGCGCCAATGCTGGCGAAGCCAGTCGGCCCGTGACAGGCCCGAGGCGCGGATCAGCGTCGGCAGTCCCGCGTCCTCCCGCAGCCGGGCCAGGCTGCCCAGAGCCAAAAGCCGACCCCGGGTCAGAATCGCGGCGCGGTTGATGTGCGCTTCCACCCCCGGCAACACGTGCGAGCATAGAATGATGCTGGTGCCCTGCCAACGCAGGCGATCGAGCAATTGATAAAGGTCCTGGGTGGCGATGGGGTCCAGGCCCACGGTCGGTTCGTCCAGCAATAACAGGCGCGGCTGGCCGAGCAGCGCCTGGGCCAGGCCGAGGCGCTGGCGCATGCCCTTGGAATAGGTCCTCACGCGCCGCCTGGCGGCGCCCGCCAGCCCCACTTCCTCCAGCAGACGCTCCACCTGCGCCGGTGCCGCGCCTTTGAGCCGGGCGAAATGGCGCAAGGTTTCCAGCCCGCTCAACTGCGGGTAGAACATCACGTTCTCGGGCAGATAACCGAGCATCTGCCGGACACTCGGGTCGCTGGGTGCGCGACCGAACACACGCACCTCCCCCTCGCTGGCTCGCAGCAAACCGAGGATCAACTTCATGGTGGTGGTCTTGCCCGCACCGTTGTGCCCGAACAACCCGAGCACCTCGCCTTGGGCCAGGGTCAAGTCCAGCCCGCGCAGCACGGCGACATCGCCATAACGCTGGCTGACCTCTTCGATCTCGACGACGTTCAAGACGCGTTCTCCTGGGCACTGTTGCGTGGTGGGGGCTGGACAGGGGTTTCCATCAGCGGATGACTATCCATTACCCCGGGAGATTTCATCACCGGGAACGCCCGCTGCACCCAGCGCAGCAGCTCGATCCCCGGACTGTTCATCAACACCCGCACCTGGGGATACAGCCACAGCAGGCGATCGACGTTGTCGTTGGGTTCATAGGCCACATCCCCCAGGCCGTCGCCGTTGCGATCCCAACCCAGGTAATCGCTCCAATAATTGCCGCGCCCGTCCGCCGACCATTCCTGCAACCGCGTGGCCACGTATTTGACCTGGCGCTGGTTGTGGACGAAGGCATTGCCGGCGATGCGGTTGTCCTCCGAGCCGGCCGTCAGGTGGATGCCCACGGCGCTGCGCTCGAAATGGTTGCCTTCGATGCGGTTGAACAACGAGTTGTAGATGAACAGGGCCTTGCCCTCGGCGCCGCTGATCATGGGGTCGCCGGTGGACCCGTCGCGCACGTCGCTGACGAAGTTGTCGCGCAGGGTGGAATAAGTGATGTAGTTCATCAGGATCCCGTAGTTCTGGTCCTGTTCGGAGCGATTGCCGATCACCGTCAATTGGCGGCTTTGCATCAAGGCATAACCGGTGCGGGTACGCCGGGTGACGGTGTCCAGCAGGCGGTTATCGTTGGCGATCATGTAATGCACGCCGTAGCGCAGATCCTCCAGCGTATTGCCCTGGAGCAGGTTGCCATTGGAGGTGTCGATGTAGATGCCGTCACGGGTTTCGCGCACCTGATTACCGATGACCCGGGCGCCGTGCACCGCATACAAAAGGATGCCGTTGCCCCGGTCCTGGGAGCGCAGGCTGGGGTCGCCCTGGATGCGGTTGTCGATCAGGCTGACGTCCCGCGTGCCATCGACCCAGATACCGAAGCCCTGGCCTTGCATCCGATTACCGCGCACCACGGCGCCTGTTGCCCCGGGCTGGATGAACACGGCGGCGTTCATGGCCGTAAGGTCGTGGCCCCAGTCCAGGAAGGTGCAGCCCTGGACCTGCACGTTTGGCGCGTGAATGATCAAGCCATTGCCCTCGCCTTGCGCCTCGAATACCGCCTCTGGTGCGCAAGTGAGCGTCATCGGCTGATCGATACTGAACGAGCCTTGGTAGTGCCCCGCAGGCAGGCGCCAGTGGTGCTCGCCCTCAGCCTGCAAAGGCAGATTCGTAATCGGTTGCGGCGCGCCGAACGCACCGCCCGACAGCAGGCAGGACACCAGGGCAATGACCGGTCGACGAACGTTTGCATGCTGCGTTTTCCCGGTCATTGCGCCTGTCTCCTTGATGAATGACTCAGGCTTTCTCAACCAGCATGCGTCCGACCATTTCCATGTGCCGCGCGTGGCAGAACCAACTGCAGTAGTACCAATGCAAGCCGGCCTTGTCGGCGGTGAAGGTGATGGATGAGGTCTGTTGCGGGCTGATCTCCATGCTGGCGCCGTGGTTGGTCATGACAAAACCGTGGGACACGTCTTCGATCTGGTCGATGTTGGTGATGGTCACGGTCACCTCGTTGCCTTGCTTGACGGTGAACTCCGTCAGGCCATAGGCCGGCGCCATCGAGGTCATGTACACCCGCACCGTATTGCCGTCGCGGATGACCTTGTTGTCGGTTTCGAGGTTGATGCCGTCCTTCTTCGCCAGGGCCACGGTGTCGGCGAAGAACGGATCGTTGCGGTTCCAGATTTTCTGGGTCTTGATCTGGTCGCGCCGCGCGAGAATGCAGTCATGGGGTTCGGCGAAGGCCGGGCCGTCGTGCACCAGCTTCATCTCTTCACCGGAAATGTCGATCAGCTGATCGTTCTCCGGGTGCAACGGGCCGGTGGGCAGGAAGCGGTCCTTGGAGAATTTGCACAACACCACCAGCCACTTGCCGTCCGCCTCGCTGGTTTCGGTGAGGGACGCATGGTTGTGGCCCGGCTGGTACTGGACGTCGAGTTTCTGCTTGATGTAGTTGACCTTCTCGCCCTTGTAGGCGCGGATGGCTTCGTCCATGTTCCACTTCACCACCTGGCTGTCGATGAACAAGGTCGTGTAGGCGTTGCCGCGCCCGTCGAACGTGGTGTGCAGCGGCCCAAGCCCCAGTTCCGGCTCGGCGACGATCACTTCCCGCGGATCCTTGTAACGATCGTTGAACAAATCGTCCAGACGGTCGATGGCGAGCATCGAGACCGTGGGCGACAGCTTGCCGTTGGCGATGAAGTACTTGCCGTCCGACGAGGTATTGAGCCCGTGGGGATTCTTCGGCACCGGAATGTTGCGAGTGAACTCGGAATCCTTGCCGTCGGTCTTGCGGCCATCGACCACCGGCACCTTGGAACCGTCCAGGGTGATGAGCTTGCCGGCCTTGATCGCTGCCTCGATCCGCGGGATGTTGAACACCACCACCCAGTCGCGCGCGTTGCGCATCATGCCGCCCAGGTCGTAGGCCTTCTCGGAGTTGTAGCAGGTGCTGGCGGCGTATTTGCCGGTGTAGTCGGCGTCGGAGTTGTCCAGGTTGCCGTCGACGATCACCTGGAAGGCCATTTCCATTTTTTCGGCATCAATGGCGTTGAACATCGTGAAGCTGTTTTTGTCCTGCAGGTCGAAGGTATGGCCGTCGTTGGGGTGCGGGATCACGAACTCGGCGTTGGCGAACACGTACTTGGTGTACGGCACCTTCTGCAGGCGCAGGCCGTGGATGGCCTGGACGTTGGGCACGGTGAGGATCTTGTCGCACTTCATGATGTCCAGGCGAATGCGCGCGACCCGGGAGTTGGCCTTGTCATTGATGAACAGGTATTTGCCGTCGTACTTGCCGTCGGTCATGGAGATGTGCGGGTGGTGGCAGTCGCCGTTCTGGTATTTGGCGCTGTCACCGAGGATGCGCTTGCTCTCGTTGGTCAGGCCCCAGCCGGTGGCCGAATCGACGTAGAACACCGGGATGCGCATCAGCTCGCGCATCGACGGCACACCCAGCACCCGCACCTCGCCTTGGTGGCCGCCGCTCCAGAACCCGTAGTATTCGTCCAACTCACCGGGCCCGACGTGGATCTTGGACTTGGCTTCCTTGGCCGCCGCTGCCCAGGACTCGCGGGTGAACGTCCCGGCGCCCAGCGCCGTGGCGCCGGCCAGCACCGCGCCCGTTACCGCACCGGTGCCGAGAAAACTGCGCCGGCTGACCCCCCGGGGCGCTTCCACCGCGCCAGGGACTTGGTCTTTTTTGTCGCTCATGCTGTGTGCTCCATGAAGAATGAAACGGTCAAGGGACAGGCCATTGGGGTGCCTCAAGGCGCCGGGTTCACCTGCACCACGGGAATCAGTTGCGCATCGGTCTCGGTCGCCTTGCCGCGCTTCTTGCGCTTGTTGATCAGCGGCGGGCATTTGTTTTCGTTGTGCCAGGTCATCTGGCAGTCGAGGCAGTAATGGCATTCGTTGGCGTTGATCCGCCCATCGGGATGGATCGCCTGGATCTCGCATTCCTTGGCGCACAGTTGGCAGGGGTTGCCACATTCCTTGCGGCGCTTGAGCCAGTCGAACAAGCGCAGGCGGGTCGGCATCGCCAAGGCGGCGCCCAGCGGGCAGACGTAGCGGCAATAGACTTTGCGGGTAAAGACATTGATCACCAGCAGGCCCGCTGCGTATGCCACGAACCACCACTGGCGGTCGAACTTGAGGGTGATGGCGGTCTTGAACGGCTCCACTTCGGCCAGCCGTTCGGCGCTGGACATCGAATCCAGCGAGACGCCGAACAGCACCAGCAAAATGATGTACTTGATTGCCCACAGGCGCTCATGCACGGCGAACGGCAACTCGTATAGCGGCACCTTGAGCTTGCGCGCCAGCTCGTTGATCAGTTCCTGCACCGCGCCGAACGGACACAGCCAGCCGCAGAACACCCCGCGTCCCCACAACAGAATGCTGCCGGCGGTGAACACCCAGAGAATGAAGATCAGCGGATCGGTGAGGAACAGTTCCCAGCGAAAGCCTTCGAACAGGGCGTGGACGAAGGTCAGCACATTGACCACTGACAACTGTGCCAGCGCAAAACCGCCCAGGAACACCACGGTGAACACCAGGTAACCGCGACGTACCCAGTGCAACAAGGTGGGCCGTCGGGCCAGTGAATCCTGGAAAAACAGGATCGCGGTGAGGACCAGCAGCGCCGCACCCAACACCGAAATCTCCACGCTTTTCTGGTACCAGAGTGTCAACCACATTGGCCGGCTGGCTTCTTCGGCGGCCGCCAGTTGCTCGGCGGTGGGCAATGGCCGTTCCAGGTAGGGTTCGGGCAGTTGATAGGCCAGCTCGAAACTGCTGAAGGTGCCGCTGACCGGACCGGTCTGACGGCGAACCAGCAGCTCCAGGTTCCAGGGCGAGCCGGGGTCGAAACGGTGGGCGGCACGGATGATGAAAATCGCCATTTCATCGAAGTCCGGCATGTCGTCGAGGGCCACATCATTCAGGCGCTGGAAATCCAGGTCGCGAAAACTGATGGTGTCGCCGGACTGACGCAACTGCACCCGGTCGAAAATGCCGCCGCGCACGTAACCCGAGCCCTTGAAGGAATAACGACCACTGCCCATCACTGCAATGGCTTGTTCGCCCGGCTTGAGCTCGGCCATCAGCGGGCGGTATTGCGCCTCGCCCAGCAGGTTACGGCCAATGGTGGGTGGGTTGAGGAGGGTGGCGTAGAGGTCGATGAAGGTGTCATTCACCTGCTCGCCGCTGGCGGTCTCGACCTGTTCGGCTTCGGTGCCCTTGAAGGACGCATCGACCTGGCCACGGGTCAGGTGCAGGCGACGGACCGCGCCGTTGCCGGTCAAGGTCTTCCAGTTGGCAGCCTCGTAGATATCCGCACGCACCCGCGCCGGTGCCACGGCCAATCCCGCATCGCCCTTGACCAGGCCGAGGGATACCGCGACATCGTGGGCGGCGCGCATGATCACTTCGTTGACCACCATGGCCGTCACCGTGGCGCCGGCGATCGCATCGACCGTCACCGCATTCGGGTCGCTGGAATGCCCTACCACCACTCGCTGGTTGACCTTGATGCCGCTGTAGCGCGCGCTGAAGCCGTGGAGTTTTTCTTCGGCGATGCCGATCAGCAGGATCGGTTCGTGGTGTTCAAGCACATAGGCGTCGAGAATCACCCCGGCAGGATCGAGAATGACCTGGACGTTGATCGGCTTGCCGGAGTATGCCGGAATGTCCACCACATCCAGGCTCTGGAACACGTAGCCCGCGACCTTGCCAGCGGCGGACAGCTTGCGAACCTTGAAGGGACCGTCGGGTTCGGAGATCGAGTCGACCGAGCCCAGGACGTGGTGGATGCGTTGTTGCGGGAGGTCACCGTAGTCCTTGGACTGGACGATTCCAGCGAACATCAGCAGTAGAACGAACAGCCCGGGGAGCCAGGAGCGGGATAGGTGCAACATCACAGAGGGACGGGTCATGAGCGCCAGGGCTTGAAGACAGGATCTTGACGATCATTGTGGGGGCCGCCCCTGGCATGGGCCCTTGATTGAAATCAACTCGGGAAAACTAAACGCCGAATCCGTGAGCAGACACGAATGTCCAGCAGATGAAGGCCGCTTTTGTGGCGAGGGAGCTTGCTCCCGCTGGGGCGCGAAGCGCCCCCCATGAAGCTGCCCACATCAACCTGACACACCGTGGCCCTGGCCTTGGGGCTGCTGCGCAGCCCAGCGGGAGCAAGCTCCCTCGCCACAACAGCCGTTCAGCTGTGTATCAGGGGCTGTCTGGGTTCAGCGCAACCCATAGGAATAGACGCGGCCGTCATTGCTGTCGTACCAGTTGCCGTTGGCCCAGATCACCCGGTCCTGGGCCGGTTGAAAACCGAGGATACCCAGGTAACCGCCGATGGCGAGGCGTTGCCAGGAGCGGCCCCAATCCTTGGAATAGAACACCCCATTGGCAGAGACGTTCGCGTCCGACCACCAATAGAGCCAACGCGGTGGATGGTGCTCGCTGGTGGTGTTGATCAGCAGGGTGTCTTGACCCATCCAGAGATTGTCACCACGCACCTGGGTCTGCGACGCCAGGGGTGAAAACACGCTGGGCAGCTCACCCATAGGCATCCAGGTCAGCGCGGCGGTGTCCAATTCGGCGACAACCGCTTGCCCGTGGTCGCCCTGGTCAATCAGCCCCATCACCCGCCCGGCGTCGTTCTGCAGCACCTTGTTCACGAACAGGTTGTCGGCACGCTGCACCTCCATGACCTGCCACTGCCCAGCCTCGGCTTGCAGCCGCGCCCGTGTCGTGACGTTAACCGCGATGTTGTCACCGACGCCATCCGGGTGGCTGCCCCAGAAGCGTTGGGAGACCCAGATAAAGGCCGTCTGCGCGTCCAACTGCAGGACACTGGTCTGGACGGTCCCATTTGCGCCTTCGCTGGTGTGCCACTCCGTGATGTCCGGGCGTTTGCCATGGGCGTATCCGGCAGATACGAGCAGCGACTCGGGAGCCATGATCGGCGAGCTGTGCGCACCGCGATCAGCCGAGTAAAAGACGCCGGTGGAAACGGCAGTCGGCTTTGCTTCATCGCCGTCCTCCTTCACGCCGTCCGGCGTGCCTACGGCCCAGACTTCATTCACGCCGTGGAAATAGGGAACCAGGCTCCAGGCCAACGAATCGGCCTCGGGAAACCAACCCTGGGTCAACGAAGTCCAGCGCTGGCCTTGATCGTCGCTGCGAAAGACCACGGTCTGATCGGGCTCAGGGGCATTCGCCGTCTCAGGTCGACGCAGGCCTGTGAGCAGGAACACACTGGTCCCATCGGGACTGGCCACAAGACAAGCGGCGCCGCTGACATGGGCCACAAGCTGAAACTGCCCTTTGTCATCCAGGCGGGAAATGAAGGAGGTTTCCGGTTCCCCACGAGAGAACAAACGGGAAAAGGTGCTGGGCTCCTCCGGTTCTTCAGTCTCGGCGGGCTTGCCATAGACCATCGCATCCAGGTTGACGACGTCCGCGGACGGTTCGAACGTTTGGGCCTCTTCCTCCAGCCGCGCCACCAGCCAAGTCCCCTGCGGTGTCACCGTCACGCCCGTGCAATACTGGGTCATCGCCCGCAAGCGGGTATCCTTCACGGTGCCCACCGGCTGCCGGTCGGGGCCGTCACCGCCCCACTCCAGCTTGGCACTGGCAAGCATCCACATGTACCACAGCGCCGCGCCGACCAGCAGCGCGACAAATAATCTAGAGAGCAGTTTTGAACGAGACATGGGGAGGTTCGTATCCAGTGGAAAACTGCGAAGCTTTTCTCATCTCTTTTGTCCGGAGTAAATTTTTATCGCACGAGAATGGCCAAACCCGGTCGCATAAATGTCAGCGCTGTGATCCAGGTTACATTCTTCCCGTGACGCCGCCTCACCTGAACGCCCCAGTGCGACAAGCAGATGCCCACAAGGAACGCTCCATGCCCCCACGCTCCGGCCCCGCCGCCTCTTCATTGCCTCAAACCACCGGTTTCGTCCGGGAACGCGGCGCTCGAGAACACAACCTCAAGAACGTCGACGTGGACATCCCCCGTGATGCCCTGGTGGTGTTCACGGGCGTGTCGGGTTCCGGCAAGTCGTCGCTGGCATTTTCCACGCTCTATGCCGAGGCCCAACGTCGTTATTTCGAGTCCGTCGCGCCCTACGCGCGGCGCCTCATCGACCAGGTGGGCGTGCCAGACGTGGACAGCCTCGAGGGCCTGCCCCCGGCCGTTGCCTTGCAGCAACAGCGCGGCACACCCAGCGCGCGCTCGTCGGTGGGCAGCGTCACCACCCTGTCGAGCCTGATCCGCATGCTCTACTCCCGCGCCGGCAGCTATCCGGCCGACCAACCGATGCTCTATGCCGAGGACTTCTCGCCCAACACGCCCCAAGGCGCCTGCCAGGAATGCCACGGCCTGGGCCGAGTCTACGAAGTGACTGAAGCCTCCATGGTGCCGGACCCATCGCTGACCATCCGCGAGCGCGCCGTGGCCGCCTGGCCCATGGCCTGGCAAGGCCAGAACCTGCGGGACATCCTCGTGACCCTGGGCTATGACGTCGACATCCCCTGGCGCGACCTGCCGAAAAAGCAACGGGACTGGATTCTCTTCACCGAAGAAACCCCGACCGTTCCCGTCTACGCGGGACTGACCCCGGCCCAGACCCGCGAAGCACTCAAGCGCAAGCTCGAACCCAGCTACCAAGGCACCTTCAGCGGCGCCCGACGCTACCTGCTGCACACCTTCATGCATTCGCAAAGCGCCCAGATGCGCAAACGCGTGGCTCAATACATGCGCGCCAGCCCCTGCCCCGTGTGCGAAGGCAAGCGCCTCAAGCGCCAAGCGCTAACCGTGCCCTTTGCCGGCCTGGACATCGCCGAGCTGTCGCACCTGTCCCTGTTCGAACTGGCCGAGGTGCTCAAGCGGGTCCAGGCACCTGACTACCTTGAACAAGCCGAAGAAACAGGGGATGTCCTCAGTCACCCGCAAACCCGAAAGGCCCGGGAACAACGCGCTGCCCGGGGCGAAAATCCCCACGCCGGTGGACCGGACGCCCGCCACACACCCAACCTTTCCCTGGAAAAACGCCTGGCCGCCCAGCGCATCGCCGCCGAGCTGCTGGAACGAATCACCACCCTGATCGACCTGGGCCTCGGCTACCTCGCCCTGGAGCGCAGCACGCCGACGCTTTCCTCCGGTGAGCTGCAACGCCTGCGCCTGGCGCCCCAGCTCAACTCCCAGTTGTTCGGGGTGATCTACGTGCTGGACGAACCCTCCGCCGGCCTGCACCCGGCCGACAGCGAAGCGCTGTTTGGCGCCCTGCAACGCCTCAAGGCAGCAGGCAATTCGGTGTTTGTGGTCGAACACGACCTCGATACCATGCGCCGCGCCGATTGGCTCATCGACGTCGGCCCGGACGCTGGCGAACAAGGAGGAAAAATCCTCTACAGCGGCCCACCGGCCGGCCTTGGCCAGGTCGCCGAATCACGCACCCGCGCCTACCTGTTTGGCGAAGAACACACCACGACACGCACCCCGCGTCCCCCCAAGGATTGGCTGCGCCTGGAAGGCATCACCCGCAACAACCTCGACAACCTGAACGCGGCCTTCCCGTTGGGCTGCTTCACCGCCGTGACCGGCATCTCTGGCTCAGGCAAATCCAGCCTCGTCAGCCAGGCCCTGCTGGATCTGGTCGGTGCGCACCTGGGCCAGGCCAGCCCCAACGCCGAACCCGATGAGCAAAGCCTGGAAGACGAGCCCGTGCAACCCAGCGCCGGGCGCGTTGTCGCCGGGCTCGATGCGGTCAAGCGACTGGTCCAGGTGGACCAGAAACCCATCGGCCGTACCCCGCGCTCCAACCTCGCCACTTACACCGGGCTGTTCGATCACGTGCGCAAATTGTTCGCTGCCACTGAGCGGGCAAAGGCGCTGGGGTTCGATGCCGGGCGGTTCTCCTTCAACGTCGCCAAGGGTCGCTGCGAAACCTGCGAAGGTGAAGGCTTCGACAGCGTCGAATTGTTGTTCATGCCCAGCGTGTACGCCCCCTGCCCCACCTGCCTCGGTGCGCGCTACAACCCGCAGACCCTGGAGGTGCGCTGGCAGGGCCTGGACATCTCCCAAGTCTTGCAACTGACCGTGAACCAGGCTCTCGAGGTGTTTGCCGAGCAAGCGGCGGCCAGGCGCTCATTGCAAGTGCTGCAGGATATCGGATTGGGCTACCTGCGCCTGGGCCAACCAGCTACGGAGCTGTCCGGCGGCGAAGCCCAGCGGATCAAGCTGGCGACGGAACTGCAGCGCAAGGCCCGGGGCACGACGTTATATGTATTGGACGAACCCACCATCGGGCTGCATCCCCAGGACGTGGACCGCTTGCTGGTGCAGTTGAATCGCCTGGTGGATGAAGGCCATACGGTGGTTGTGGTGGAACATGACATGCGGGTGGTGGCGCTGAGTGACTGGGTCATCGATATTGGCCCAGGCGCAGGAACCCAGGGCGGAAAGGTGGTCGCTTGCGGGGCTCCGAGGAATGTGGCGAAGTCCCGGGAGAGTCGAACAGCAGGGTTCCTGAAAAGGGCTTTGCAGCGTGAAAATTGAAGATCTACAGCGAACTGTTGGGCTCCCTGGCGCCGATCTCACGATTCGGATCCGACGCCATCGAGTCTCAATATCAGCCCGGGTTCAGGCGAAATGTACCTGGGAAGCGATATTGAAAAGCATGCTGCAGGCGAACAACCCAATCACCAAAGAGATGGCTCGATTCAAAAATCGTCCCGATACAACTGCGTGAAATTTTCGGCCACAAAAAGCGCCAGCGGCAATCCACACAAGCCCTACTGGAAAAACGATGGATGAAAACAGCAACATGAATGACAGCCAGTTATCCAGCGACAAGAACGTACCCGCCGGCGCAACGAAGGATACAAAAAACAACCCTTTGGGATTGGTCAGCGTTGCCACAAACAGATCCGCAACGGTAATACCCGCAGTTGCGCCAGGCGCGTCATTTTTGACCGAGAGCCAAAGTTTGAGGGAAATATGAAACAAAAAGCCCACGGCAAAAATCTTGGTGGCGGTTACCACCCACCCGTGTTCAGCCATGAGCAGATCAATGAACACGCCCCACATCGTCGTCTGGATGACGTACGCCAACCACTCGGCGGCGACAAAACGCATTGAACGTGCGTTGAGCCCTCGACTCACACCGACTTGTAACAACAATGAGTTCGTCGGCCCCGGAACCAACAACACGGCCAACAACGAAAGCGCAACATAATCCATAGCATTTTCCATACCAGAAGCCTGCACGGCGAACGGTCAGGGGCAGGTCAATCCATCACCGCTGCAGCCCCAGCGCCGATTACTACGCGCACTTTACACTGCGGCGGCAAGACGATGGTGGTCAAACATTCATCCCCATCGCATCAGCCCGTTTTACGACGGCTGCGCAGCCCAGCGGGAGCAAGCTCCCTCGCCACAAAAGCAGTTCGGGCTTCAGACCGTGCGCGAATACTGGACCGTCTGGTCCGCCCCCAGGTACGCGTCGAATGCCATGGCGACGTTGCGCATCATCAATTGGCCTTGGGGCAACAACACCAGCTCGCCGTCACGGATGTCCAGCAACCCGTCGCGCACCAGCTCCTGGAGCCGGTCCAGGGCATCGGCGAAGTATTCGTTGAATCGGATGCCGTGTTCACTGTCGATCCGACCGAAGTCGATGCGCCCATGGCACATCAGTTCGCTGATGACCTGGCGCCGCAGCCGGTCATCGTCGCTCAACCGATAGCCGCGCTGCACGGGCAGCAGGCCTTGATCCAACCAGGCGTAATACTGGGAAAGCTCCTTGACGTTCTGGTTGTAGCTGTCACCCACCTTGCCGATCGACGACACCCCCAGGCCAATCAGGTCGCAATCGGCGTGGGTGGAATAGCCCTGGAAATTGCGCTGCAGGGTGCCCTGGGCGCGGGCGCGCACCAGTTCGTCATCCGGCAAGGCGAAGTGGTCCATGCCGATGTAGACATAGCCCGCTTCAGTCAAGCGATTGATGGTCAGCTCCAGCAACTCCAGCTTGCGCTCGGGCGGCGGCATGTCTTGCGGGCGGATCATCCGTTGCGCCCGCACCCGTTGCGGCAGGTGGGCGTAGCTGTAGGCCGCGATCCGATCCGGACGCAGGGCAATGATCTTGCTCAAGGTGACGTCGAAACTGGTGATGGTCTGCAGCGGCAGGCCATAGATCAGATCGACGCTGATGGACTTGAAATGCGCCCGGCGCGCGGCCTCCACCAGCTCGACGACTTGGGCATCGCTTTGCACCCGATTGACCGCGACCTGCACCTGGGCGTCGAAGTCCTGGACGCCGAAGCTCAAGCGATTGAAGCCCAGCTGGCGCAGACCTTGGATCTGCTCTGCATCGATGGTCCGTGGATCGACCTCGATGGAAAACTCGTGGGCGTCGCTGTCGTCCATGTCGAACGCCTGGTGCAGGCAGTCCATCAGGTCCGCCAGTTGCTCATGGGTCAGGTACGTCGGCGTGCCGCCACCTAAATGCAGCTGGGTCAATTTGCGCGAGCGGTCGAACAACGCCGCTTGCAGGGCTATTTCACGCTTGAGGTAAGTCAGGTATTCGGCGGCGCGATGGGTCTTGCGGGTGATGATCTTGTTGCACGCGCAGTAATAACAAAGGCTCTGGCAGAACGGAATGTGGATGTACACCGACAACGGCTTTGGCTGTGGCGCCTGGTGGCTGCGCTGGGCGGCCTGGCGGTATTCATCCATGGCAAAGGCCTGGTGGAACTGCGGGGCCGTCGGATAAGAGGTGTAGCGCGGTCCCGGGCGGTCGTATTTCTCCACCAGGGCACGATTGAAACCGGAGGCAGTTTTCATGAGGGGGTCAACTTTTCAAAAGCGTGTGGGCTTGCGTCATCCGGTGCCGGGTCGAACAGGTTGCAGATCGCGTCCACATTCAAGCGCCCGGCGGGCAGGATGCCGATGAATCGGCTCGACAGTTCGATCAATCCCTGGTCATGCAACGCTTCCAGCAACGGCCAGGCGGACGCGAAGTGCTCGCGAAACACCAGGCCGAAGCGCGCCTCGATGGCTTGTATATCCAACTCCAGGTCACAGGACAGCTGTTCGGTCACGCTCGCCCTGACCTGGTCCTGCGCCTCACAACGCCAGCCACGACACACAGGCAATTGCCCGGCGTCCAGCTGCTGGCAATAGAGAAGCAGGTCGTCGGTATTCTGTACGTACAGGTGCTCGATCTGCGTGATGGCCGACAAGCCGAAGCCCACGTGATCACAGCAACCGTGACGAGTGAAACCCTGGCAATTGCGGTGCAAGCGTCCATGTTCCTGAGCCACCGCCAGGTCATCGTCGGCCCTGACGAACTGGCCCAGGCCGATGTAGTGATAACCGGCACCGATCAACTGTTCGCAACAGATGCGCCGCATGGCGTCCTTGTCGGCTGGGCTGCAAAAGGTTCCGGCCAGCCCGGCGTTCTTCGAGCGATAACGATAAGGCGCGCGGGCATAATCGAACACGTGCAACCGGTCCGGCTCCAGTTCGATCAGCGTCGCCAGTTTCAGGGCGAAACTGTCCGGTGTCTGCCAGGCGTGCCCGTAGCCCAAGTCGATGTTGATGGAGCGAAAACCAAACGTGCGTGCCGCATCGATCAATGAATGGATCGGCGCCGGGTTCTGGTAGCAATCGACCGATAGATCGCTGTCAACGCCAATGTCGGGCACGCCGATGCTGACATGGGTGAAACCCTGGTCACGGATCAGGCCCATGGTCGACCAGTCGGTGTGATGCAGGTCCACCTCGATACTGTGGTCAGCACCGTCGAATTCGCAGAAGTCGAAGCGCTTGCGCAGGTCACTCATCAGCTTCTGCAGATGGGCGATCACCGGTGTGCCGCCCGTCAGGCAGAACTGCTCGACGCGCCGCCCGGCCCCCAGGTGGCAACCGACCAAGCCCATTTCATAGGCCAGGCGTTGCAGATAGCCCTCGATCTCGCCGCATCGGCAGTCGCTGGCCAGGGGCGAACACGACGCCAGCCGCAAGCGCGAAGGCAGGTGCACCGCCAGGGACAGTGGCCGTCGTTTCTGGCGGCTGGTACGTAATCCTCGAAGCAGGTCGAGGGAGCCGATACCGGCATGGAACCTGCGCGTGCCGACCGGACAATCGAAATCAGGCACCACCGGGGCACGTCCCGAGGGTCGCTCACCGAGGGTATGGAACGGGTCGAACATGACAATCTCCGAGTGGCGGTGCGGCGCCAGTTTGCATGCCTGCGCGCCGGGGCACCTTGACCTGTATCAAGCGTCCTGGCCGCCCGCCGCCAACGCTTACCAAGTGACGTAGAACATGGCCTTGGCCAGCAGCACGATCGCGACCATGTGCAGGAACACGCTGACATGGATGATGTGCACGTAGCGGGCGTTCATGCGTCCGCTCCGGAACAGCCACATCGCCCAGAGGAAATGCCCCAGCACGCTGCCCGCCAACAGGATCTTCAGGCCCAGCAGCACACCGAAGGACGATTGCAACGGCGACGACAGCGCCGGCCAGTATCGCAACCAGACCATGCCGCCCCCCGCGCCGAACAACACCAGCAGTACCCACGGCATCAACTGCCGGGCACGGCGGCTGATGCCCTGTTCCAGCAGCACCATGACCTTGGCGGGCAGTTGCTTGCGGATGCTTTCAAGAAACAGGACTTCGAAGAACACCGTGCCGATGAACACCAGCGCGGCAAACAGGTGCAAGGTCAGGAGCAGCGGATAACTCATGGAAGTCCTCGACGCCCTCTTCAGCGGGGCGATGGTTTATTCGAGGTTATCCCGCCATCTCTGAAGTGGGGTTGATGCCAATCAAGGAAACCGTATGTCCGCCACACCACCGTCCCCACATTTTGAAGGGTGGTCGTCTGGATTTTTTACACAGCGCGAACCCTGTGGGAGCGAGCTTGCTCGCGATAGCGGTATATCAGTCACATCGATGCAGCTGATCCGACGCTATCGCGAGCAAGCTCGCTCCCACAGGGGGCGTCATTCGGCCTTGAAAGCGTCAACAGAACGTTGTTGCTGCCCATCCCTGACCATACCGCTGATCAGTTACTCCAGCTTTTTGACACTTTCCCCGATATGCGGTCACAACTTTTGCGCTCCGCTGGGTCATAACACCGAGGTCGTCGATGGAATATTGGCGTCTACCGAGGTTCAAGCCTGATACGGAGATAAGCTCATGATTTTCAACGTACAAGATTTTGGCGCCAAAGGAGATGGCATCACCGACGACACGGCAGCCATTCAGAGTGCGATTGATGCGGCGGCCGCGGCCGGCGGAGGCCAGGTGTACATGCCGACCGGCACCTACATCGTTTCCGGGGGCGAGGAACCTTCCGATGGCTGCCTGATGCTCAAGAGCAACGTCTACCTGTACGGCGACGGCATGGGCGACACCACGGTCAAGCTGGCCGATGGTTCCGACACCAAGATCACCGGTATCATCCGCTCGGCCTATGGTGAAGAAACCCATGATTTCGGCGTGAGCAACCTCACCATCGACGGCAACCGCGACAGCACCACCGGCAAGGTCGACGGCTGGTTCAACGGCTATATTCCCGGCGAAGAAGGCTACGATTCCAACGTCACCCTCGACAGCGTCGAGATCAAGGATTGCTCCGGGTACGGTTTCGACCCCCACGAGCAGACCGTCAACATGGTCATCAAGAACAGCGTGTCCCACGGCAACGGCCTGGACGGCTTCGTCGCCGACTTCCTCAGCGACAGCACCTTCGAAAACAACATTGCCTACAACAACGACCGCCACGGTTTCAACGTCGTCACCAGCACCCACGATTTCACCCTGACCAATAACGTCGCCTACGACAACGGCGGCAATGGCATCGTGGTCCAGCGCGGCAGCGAGGACATCCCCTCGCCCAGCAACATCACCATCACGGGTGGCGAGGTGTACGGCAACGGCGCCGAAGGCGTGCTGATCAAGCTCTCCAGCGAGGTCACCGTCACCGGTGTCGATATCCATGACAACGCCAGCGCCGGGATCCGCATCTACGGCAGCAACCACGTCGAGGTCATCGACAATACGCTCAACAACAATTCCCTGGGCGGCGCCGTACCGGAAATCATCATCCAGTCCTACGACGACACCCTGGGCGTGTCCGGCAAATACTTCAACGGCAGCGACAACCTCATCCAGGGCAACATCATCAGCGGCAGCGACCTGTCGACCTACGGTGTCGCCGAGCGCAATGAAGACGGCACCGACCGCAACGCCAGCATCGCCAACACCATCAGCCACCCCAGCAAGGGCGCCACGCTGGTCTACGGCGACGGCAGCTACGTCAGCGCCACGGTCCCGATGCCCACCGTGCAAGGTACCGCGGGCAACGACATCCTGACGGGCACCAGCGCCAGCGAGATTTTCTATGGCGCGGCAGGCAACGACACCCTCAACGCCGGGGCCGGAAGCGACATCCTGGTAGGCGGCGCGGGCATCGACAAACTCACCGGCGGCACCGGCGCCGATACGTTCCGGTTTGTCGCGCAGTCGGACAGTTACCGCAACGCGACGACAAGCTTCGATGACACCATCACCGACTTCGACGTCACCCAGGACAAGATCGACCTCGCCGGCCTCGGTTTCACCGGCCTGGGCAACGGCCGCGGCGGCACCCTGCAAGTCAGCTACAGCGCCAGCAACAACCGCACCTACATCAAGGACTTCGACGCCGACGCCAGCGGCAACCGCTTCGAGCTGATCCTCACGGGCAACCTTGCCAGCACCCTGACTGCCAACAACTTCATCTTCAATCGAGTGATCACCGGCACCAGCGGCAGCGACTCGCTGTTGGGCAGCGATGCGGCCGACACCCTGCTCGGCCTGGCGGGCAACGACAGCCTCAGTGGAGGCGCCGGCGATGACAAGCTCGACGGCGGTGCCGGCATGGACACCCTCACCGGCGGCACCGGCGCGGACACTTTTGTGTTCGCCAATCGCCTGGACAGCTACCGCAACTACAACACCGGCGGCGCCAACCTCGGCGACCTGATCACTGACTTCAACATCAGCGCCGACAAAATCGATCTCTCGGCCATGGGCTTCACCGGCCTGGGGGATGGCAGGAACAACACCGTGTACCTGGTGCTCAACAGCGCCGGCACCAAGACCTACATCAAATCCCTGGAGGCCGACGCCAACGGCAACCGCTTCGAAGTGGCCCTGGACGGTAATTACCTCAACACCCTGACCAGCGCCAACTTCGTCTTCGCCACCTCCTCGCCGACCAACCAGGCGCCCGTGCTAGCCACGCCGTTGCTGGACCAGAACGCCACCGAAAACACCCCGTTCAACTACGTGGTGCCGGCGACCAGCTTCACCGATCCGGACAACGACAGCCTCAGCTACACCGCCAGGCTCGCCAATGGCAGCGCCCTGCCCAGTTGGCTGACCTTTGATGCCGCCACCCGCACCTTCATCGGCACGCCACCCGATACGGCATCGGGCACCTACTCGATCCAGGTCACCGCGACCGATGGCAGCAACGCCACCGTCAGCGACAGTTTTACGCTCGCCGTGCAGGACGTCCCCGCCGCCATTGTGATCAATGGCACACCGAACAACGACACGCTGACCGGCACCGCTGCCAATGAGCAACTGTTCGGTGGCGCGGGCAACGACACCCTCAATGGCGGCGCCGGCAACGATATCCTGGTCGGCGGCACCGGGGTCGACAAACTCACCGGTGGCACGGGCGCCGATGTGTTCCGCTACACCTCCAAGCTCGACAGCTATCGCACCAGTTCCACCAGCGCCAGTGACCAGATCCTCGACTTCGACGTGGCCGCCGACAAGATCGACGTTTCGGCGCTCGGCTACACGGGCCTGGGCAACGGGCTCAACGGCACCTTGCAGGTCACTTACAGTTCGTCGACCAACCGCACCTACCTCAAGGACCTGACGGTGGATGCCAACGGCAACCGGTTCGAGATCTCCATGGCGGGCAACTTTGTCAGCAGCCTGACGGCCAGCCACTTCGTCTTCGCCGACCAAGGCACCCCCACCAATGTGGCGCCCGTGGTGGTCACCCCGCTCCTGGACCAGAACGCCAGTGAAAGCACGCCGTTCAAATACACCGTGGCGAGCAACAGCTTCAGCGACGCCAACCAGGATGTGCTGACCTACACCGCAACCCTCGCCAACGGCAACGCCCTGCCCGCCTGGCTGAGTTTCAATGCCGCCAACCTGACCTTCAGCGGCACGCCCACCAGCACCGCGGCGGGCAACTACGACGTCTTGGTCAAGGCCACCGATCCGTCAGGCGCCTCGGTCAGCGACAACTTCACCCTGGTGGTCGCCGATGCGCCCGCCAACACCATCACTGGCACCGCCAATGCCGAGACACTCAATGGCACGACGGGCGCCGACCTGATCCTCGGGCTTGGCGGCAACGACACGATCAAGGCCGGCACCGGTGCGGATATCGGCGATGGTGGTGCCGGACGCGACTCGCTGTACGGCGGTGATGGCGCCGACACGTTTCGCTACAGCAACCTGTCCGACAGCTACCGCGACTACGACACCGGTGGTGTCACGGCCACCGACACGATTTACGATTTCACAGCCGGCGTCGACAAAATCGACGTCTCCGGGTTGGGTTTTCTCGGTCTCGGCGACGGTACCAACAGCACCTTGTACATGACTCTCAACGCGGCCGGCGACAAGACCTACGTCAAGTCCGCCGAAGCCGACGCCGATGGCAATCGCTTCGAGATCGCCCTCAACGGCAACTACCTAAACACCCTTACCGCCAACGACTTCGTCTTCGGCGAGCGCGCCCAGCAGGATATTCTCTACCTGCCGACCCTCGGCCAATCCAACGCACGTCTGTTGCGCATGTCCGAGGACGACGACCAATCCGGCACCTCGATGCTGGTCAACGACCTCAACCGCTACACCACCTACGACGTGCGCAGCCAGTTCAACGATGCCGATGGCAACGGCATCGACATCGCGGTGGGCGGCAGCACGGTCAACGGCCTCTCCACACTCAGCGCCGAGGAACTCCAGTTGTGTTGGTGGCTGACCGACACCAACCAACCCGGGGCGGCACTGTTGCGCGCGGTGACGTTGCTGCGCGACCAGCGCACCGAATTGCAGGCGATCGATAACGTCACCATGGGCATCATCTGGGGCCAGGGCGAGGAAGCCGCCCAGGAAATCGCCCGTGCCACGGACAAGGCCGCAGCTGCGGCTGCGTACAAGGCTGCGACCTTGAAGGTGTTCGATTACCTGCATGCCCAATTTGGCAATTTCACTGTGTACCTGATGGAAACCGGCCATTACTCAGCGGCCGCGGCCCGGGCCCGGGGTTATGCGGAAGAGAAGATCGCCGCCATCGTCGAGGGCGTCGGTTATGTCCGCGCCGCCCAGGAGGCCATGGCCGCCGAACGCGCCGACGTCAAGCTGGCGGTGGACTACACCGACCTGCCGTTGCGCTATGAAGTCGATCCGCTGGTGTATCCCGATGACGTCTGGCACCTGCACGAGGAATCGGCGGAAATCGTCGGCCAACGCCTGGCGGACTACATAGCCAATGACCTCGGCTTTCAGGGCAATCCCGACGACAATAACAGCGTGCAGGACATCTTCGACAACGCCCAGAACCAGGGCGGGATGATCGCCGGCACCGACCAGGACGACACCCTGGTGGGTAGTTCTGGCAACGACACCCTGGATGGCGACTTGGGCGCCGACACCTTGACCGGTGGCGATGGCAACGACATCTACGTGGTCGACAATGCGTTCGACAGCGTGGTGGAAACCAACACCTCGACCGCGCAGATCGATACGGTGCAAGCCTCGGTCAGTTGGACGCTGGGGGCCAATCTGGAAAACCTGGTGCTCACCGGTGTGTCGGACATCGACGGCACCGGCAACGAACGGCGCAACTTCATCACCGGCAATACCGCCAACAACGTGATCGACGGCGCCGCCGGGGCCGACAGCATGAGCGGAGGCGATGGCAACGACACGTATTTTGTCGACAATGCCGACGACAGCGTGATCGAGCCCAGCACCAACGCGGTGACCGGCGGGATCGACAGCGTGCACAGCAGCCTGGCGGCCTACACCTTGGGCAGCAACGTCGAGAACCTGTATGTCGATAGCCCTGGCGCCGCCAATGGCACCGGCAACGCCTTGGACAATACGTTGTTCGCCAGTGCCGGTAACAATGTCCTGGATGGACGCGATGGCATGGATACGGCGAGCTATGAACGGGCGCTGTCCGGCGTGACCGTCAACCTCTCGACGTCGGCGCAGCAGAACACCGTGGGTTCCGGGCTCGATACCTTGAAGTTCATCGAGAACCTGGAAGGTAGCGCCTCCGCCGACACGCTGTCGGGGAACAGTGCGGCAAACGTCCTCGACGGCGGGGCCGGCAACGATACGTTGGTAGGCGGCTCGGGCGATGACCGCTTGATCGGCGGCGCAGGCACCGACAACCTCACCGGCGGCACCGGCGCGGACACCTACGCGTTTGGTGCGCTGTCGGACATGGGCGTCGGGGCTTTGCGCGATGTGATCAGTGGTTTCAAGAGTGCCGAGTTCGACAAGTTGGACCTCACCGGCCTGGACGCCAACCCACTGACCGCCGGGGTCGATGCCTTCACGTTCATCGGCAGTAACGCCTTCGACGCCAGCAATGCTACCGGCCAGTTGCGCTTCGTCGATGGCATCCTCTCCGGCAGCACCAACGCCGACGCCACCCCCGAGTTCGAATTCGAACTGGTCGGCGTCAAGGAGCTGCACGCCAGCGACTTCACCGCCTGACCCAAGCCCCCTCCGGGGGGCTTGAGCTGAAAAACCCAAGACAACCACAGATCAGAACTGTGGCACATCCAACAGGGATGTTGACTGACACACTGCTTTCGCGAGCAAGCTCGCTCCCACAGGGGCTTTGTGGTGCCAGAAAAACCCAGGGCCACCACAGATCAAAACTGTGGGAGCGAGCTTGCTCGCGATGGCGGCAGCACATTCAAAATGGATGCTGACTGGCCCACCGCATTCGCGAGCAAGCTCGCTCCCACAGGGGGTCGTGTTGTGCCTGGGAGATTGAAAACAAGCACATGGCCTGGACAGTTTTTGTGGCGAGGGAGCTTGCTCCCGCTCGGCTGCGCAGCAGTCGTGAATCGGTGGACTCGGTCTGCCTGATACCACTCATTGCCTGGGTTTGGGGCTGCTTCGCAGCCCAGCGGGAGCAAGCTCCCTCGCCACAGGGATAAGTGCAAGATTGCGTGCCTTGGATGGCCTAGAACAGGCTCTGCACCTGCTCCAGCACCGCGCGGTTCATCTGGCCGGTGTGGGTGTGCAGGCTCACATAGCTTTGCAGCATGTCGAGCTTGGTGTTGAGCAGGTCCCGGCGGGCCTGGAACAGTCGCTGCTGGGCGTCAAGGATATCCACCGTGGAACGCACCCCGCCCTGGAAGCCTTTTTCCGTCGAGGTCAGCGCTCGCTGGTTTGACTCCACCGCCCGCTGCATCGCCTTGCTCTTGGCGAACCCGGCGACGACGCCCAGGTAATCGGCCTCGATGTCCTCGGCCAGTTGCTGGCGCTGCACGTCGTAGTCAGACTGCGCACCCGCCAGTTGCGCTTCGGCCTTGGCCACCGAGGCCCGTACCGCCCCGCCGCGATACAGCGGAATGTCCAATTGTACACCCACATAATAGGTGTCCTGGCGCGGGTCGAGTTCCTGGTATTGACGGGTTTCACGGCGGGTCAACTGAGTGGTCAATGACAACGTCGGATAATGTCCCGCACGCTGGCTGTCGGCCTGGGCCTCGGCGACTTTCACCGCTGCCAGCCGAGCGGCCAGCTCGGGGCTGGCCTGGCGGGCAATCGCCGTCCAGTACGGCAAGTCCTGCTCCGGCGGGATCGGGCTACCGGCGGCCAGTTCCTCGCGCATCGGCAGGATGTCATCGATGGGCACACTGGCTCGCCCGGACAACGCCCGCAATGCCGCCACGCGACGGGCCTGGGCTTCGGCTTCCTGGGCCTGCACCAGGTCGAGCCGCGCCTGGGCTTCGTCGATATCGGTAATCGCCCCCTGGCCGCCCTCATAAAGCTGTTTGCTCTGGATGACCAAGCCTTGGAGCGCCGCCTTCTGCTGCTGGATCAGCTTGATCTCGTTCTCGGCCCGGGCGACGTCGAAATACCCCTTCGCCACTCGGTCATACAAGGTCTGGCCGGCCACGTCGAACACCTGGGTGCCCAGTTTCCCCCGCGCCTTGCCTTCCTGGTACGCCGCCCAGCGGGCCTTGTCGTAGAGCGGTTGTTGTGCCGCCAGGGTGACGTTGTTCGCCTGGTAATCGTTGCTGTTGACGTAACTGTTGTCGTCGCCGCCGTCGGTCCGTCCACCGTAGCCATAACGCGAGGACAGCGAGACTTGCGGATAGAGGCCGCCGCGACCGATGTCCTCCTCGTGCCGCGAGGCTTCAAAGGCGTGGGCCGCCGCTTGCACGGTCGGAGCGTTGAGGCGCGAGGCATCGTAGGCTGCGGTCAGGCTCAAGCCACTCTCCACGGCCCACACAGGACTGAGCACCACCCAACCGGTCCACAGGCTTAGCAGTACACGCACGCGAGAGCGGCAACGGTCGACCATGCTCATTCCTCCTTGAAGGCTGCCAGCAAGCGTTCACGCAACGGTTTCATCAGGTAATTCATCAAGGTGCGTTCGCCCGTCACCACCGTGACATCGGCGAGCATGCCGGGGCGCACCAGCAGGCCGGCGCTTTGCAACGCGGCCACGGTGTCGGCGGGAATCTCGACCTTGGCAGAGAAGTACGGTAGGTGCGTCTGCTCGTCGATCAGTTGGTCGGCCGACACGGTCGTCACGGTGCCGGTGACCGTCGGCGTATCCACCCGTTGCAGCGCGGTGAAATGCACGTGCACCGGCAGGCCCGGGCGCAGTTTGTTGGCCATCAGAGGCTCGAAGCGGGCGGTGATCGCCATCGGCGCATCCAGCGGCACCACTTGCATCAGGGTCTGGCCAGCCTGCGCCACGCCGCCGACCGTATGAATGCTCACGTCCATCACCTGCCCGGCCACCGGTGCGCGGATCGCACCGTTGTCGACTTCGAACTGCAAGGCCCGGATCTGATCGGCATAACCGGCCGCCTCGGCCGAGACCTCGCTGAGCTGCGTCTCGGCATCGCGGCGAAATTCCTGCTGCGCCTGCAAGGCCTTGAGCCGGCTTTCGTTGATCGCCTGGCGGGTCCTGCCGACATCCCCCACGCCGGAAGCGATCTGCCCCGCCAACTGGGCCGCGTTGCGCTCGGCCTCGAACAGTTTGTTGCGCGGAACGTAGCCTTCCCGGGCCAGGTCACGCAGGCCTTCAAGCTCATGCTGCTGAAAACGCATCTGCGCGTCGTAGTTGCGCTTGACGCCTTCGTAGCCCAGCAACTGTTGCTGCAACGCCGCGGCTTCGTGCTCGATGATCTGCAAGCGACTGCCCCGCTCCGCGCGACGTGTGATGAACAACTGGCTCTGCAAGGCCATGGCCGCCTTCACTCGAGGCTCGTCGGCGCGCGCCAGCAGCTCCGCAGGCCATTGGATCTCGGCGCTGCCCAGGCGCGCGGCTATCAGGCGCGCCTCGATGCTGCGGTCATTGAGCAACTTGCCCAGGGTCACGTCCAGTTGCGACTGCGCCTGCACCGTGTTCAGTTGCACGAGCAATTGCCCCTGGGTGACCCGGTCGCCATCGCTCACCAGCAGCTTTTCCACCACTCCGCCGACCAACGACTGCACCGCCTTGCGCTCCCCCGCCACCCCCACGGTGCCGCTGCCCCCCACTCCCTGGTCGCGTGGCGCCAGGCAGGCCCAGAGCAGGAAACCGCCCAGCGTCAGGACCAGGAATCCCACGCCATAACGCGCCGCACTCCCGGCATCAGTCCGAGCGCTGGGTAGTGTCGTGGTGCCGCGCACGCTCAGCCCCTGCTCGCTGTAGGTCTGTGCATCAGGGATCAGATCACGCATCGCCGCCCGCCTCCCGGACCGCGGCCGGTCGCGGCCCCGGCATCAATGCCTTGAGCACCCGGTCCCGAGGGCCGAACGCTTGTTGAGTCCCGTCCTTCAACACGAGGATGTGATCGACCACCGCCAGCACACTGGGCCGGTGCGTGATCAAGACCACGGTGCTGCCGGCCGCCTTGAGGGCACTGATGGCCTGGACCAGCGCCAGCTCGCCGGCGTCATCGAGATTGGAGTTGGGTTCATCGAGCACGATCAGCGAGGGCCTTCCGTAGAGCGCGCGCGCCAGGCCCAGGCGTTGTTTCTGCCCACCGGACAAGCCAAGCCCGCCGGGGCCCAGCGGCGTGTCGTAGCCCTTGGGAAACCGCAGGATCATTTCGTGGATACCGGCATGCCGTCCGGCAGCGATGATCTGGTCGGCGTCCTGCTCACCGAAACGGGCGATGTTGTCGGCGACCGTGCCGTCGAACAACTCGATGTCCTGGGGCAGGTAGCCGAGGTGCGGGCCCAGGGCGTCGTGGGACCACTGGCTGATCTCGGCATCGTCCAGGCGCACCGACCCGCCCATGGCCGGCCAGACCCCGACCAGGGCACGGGCCAGGGTCGATTTGCCACTGGCACTGGGCCCGACCACGGCCAGCACGTCGCCCTTGGCGAGGCTGAAATTGATCCCGCGCAGGATCGGCTGCGAAGCCCCCGGCGGGCCGACATACAACTGCTCCAGGCGCACCGCCCCGGTGGGCGGCGGCAATGGCATGCGCAAGCGATCACGAGGGTGCTGCGCCAACAGTTGGCTCAGGCGCTGGTAGCTCTGGCGCCCGGAATTGAATTGCTTCCACGAGCCGATGGCGATTTCCACCGGCGCCAGGGCTCGCCCCAGCAACAGCGACATCGCAATCATCATGCCCGCCGACAGTTGGCCTTCCAGTACCAGCAAGGCCCCCAGCCCGAGGGCCAGGGATTGTCCGGAAATCCGCACGAAACGCGTCGCAGAGGTGATGCGCGCACCGCGGTCGCTGGCATGGGCCTGGGCGGCAATGATGCGCTGCTGCAACAGACTCCAGCGCTGGCGCAACGGCCCGAGCATGCCCAGGGCCTGGATGACTTCAGCGTTGTGCAACGTGCTGTTGACATAGATCGACGACTGCACCCCCAGGCGATTGGCCTCGCCCAGGCGCGTACGTGTCGCCAGTTCGCCCCACAGCGCCAAGCCGATCAGCACCAGGGCGAGCACCAGCGTCAGCACGCCGAACCAGGGATGAAAGATGAACGCCACCAGCAGGAAGATCGGCAGCCAGGGCGCGTCGAGCAACGCGATCAGGCCCTGCCCGGTAATCAACTGCCGCAGTGTCGCCAGGTCCGTGAGCACCTGCGCCGGGTTAGCGTTGTGTTCCCGCAGGCTGCGGGCGAAGGCGGCATCGAATACCCGCTCGCCCAAGGCATCGTCCAGCCCCGCGCGCATGCGAATCATCACCTCGCCGCGCACCCACTCGATCAGGGCACTGAACATGAACAGTCCCAGGGCCATCAAGGTGAGCATGAACAAGGTGGTTTCGTTACGGCTGGTGAGGACGCGGTCGTAGACCTGCATCATGTACAGCGACGGCACCAGCACCAGCAGATTGATCACGCCACTGAACAGCGCCAGGGCCCAGAACACCCGGCGGTAGCTCAGCAAGGCAGCATCGATGTCATGACGCGGATCGAGTAGAAACCCCATGGGAAAAATCGCCTGCAAGAGAAAGGGTCGGTCCAGGACGCAATCCATCGCAAAGCTTTTTCCCCCGAAAGTGCTCGAGGAAAACCGTCCAGCAGATATGCCGATAACAGGGACGATCCTCATCCCCACAGACGCCAATTACTGACAACGCGCCCGCGGGTTAGTGCCGGTTCGCAGGGCTGGGGTAGCAAGTGGGTGACAGGCGGAAGGGCCGCGCGTCAAGACTGAGGTGTTTGCGGCTTGAATGGGCTGAAAAGCGGGTTTGTTGACGCCAGTAACGTGGCGTCAACAGGGTAAAAAATCAGGGATTAGCCGAGGGAAGCGACGCTCTCCGGCTGGGGTGGATGTCGCGACGTCGCCAGGCCGATAAAGGAAATGATCAGCGCCAGGCCCAGGGTCGTGCTCACCTCGCTGCGGTGCTCGGGCGTGATCATCATGACCGCCAGCGCCGCCGAGATGAACACAATGACCAACCAGGTCAACCAGGGAAACAACCACATGCGAAAAGGCAGCTCGATGTTCTGTCGTTGCAGCATCCGGCGCATGCGCAGTTGCGAGATGGCGATCACCAGGTACACCAGCAAGGCGATGGCACCGGAGCTGGCGAGCAGGAACTGGAACAGGCCGGCGGGCATGAAGTAGCTGAACAAGGTGACACCCGCGCCCAGCACGGTACTGGCAATCACCGCGGACCGTGGCACACCGGCCGAGGACGTCACCTTCACGGCCCTTGGCGCATCGCCGCGACGGCCCAGGGAGTACAGCATCCGCGAGGCGATGTAGATCGAGGAGTTCATGCAACTGGCCACGGCAATCAGCACCACCACATCCACCAGGAATTTGGCGTGGGGAATGTTCATCAACTCCAGCGCCCGCTGGTAGGAGCCCACTGAAGCCAGGAGCGGATCGTTCCACGGCACCACGGAAATGACCACGAAGATCGACAGCAGGTAGAACACACCGATACGCCAGATCACCGAACGGGTGGCCTTGGCAATGTTCTGCGCGGGGTTATCGGATTCAGCCGCCGCGATGGTCACCGCCTCCGTACCGATGAAGCTGAACATGATGGTGATGAACGCGCCCACCACCGCCGACAGGCCGTTGGGGGCGAACCCGCCATGCTCCTCCATCAACCGGCTCAGGCCGCTGGCTTCGCGCTCGGGAATCCAGCCCATCAGCACCGCGAAACCCAGGGAGATAAAACCAATGATCGCCACGACCTTGGCCATGGCGAACCAGAATTCGAACTCGCCGTACTTCGACACGCTGAACAGGTTCGTCACCGCCAGCAAAACGATCGACACCGAGGCGAACAGCCAGGCGTCGACGGCGGGAAACCATTGGTTGAGCACATGACCGGCGGCCAACGCTTCGATGGGATTCACCAACACCCAGCACCACCAGTAGAGCCACCCGATGGTGAAGCCGGCCCAGCGCCCGATGGCTTGGTCGGCATAGGTGGAGAAGGAGCCGGTGTCCGGGTTGGCGACCGCCATCTCACCCAGCATGCGCATGACCAGGACCACCACCGTCCCGGAAAACAGATAGGCCAGCATGACGGCCGGGCCGGCGGCGGCAATGGCATGGCCCGATCCCACGAACAGACCCGCACCGATGATTCCGGCAATGGACAGCATGGTGACGTGACGAGGCTTGAAGCCCTGTGCCAGATGGCCGTTCGAAGCCTTGAAGCTGGGGCTGGTCATTTTCTTATTCTCTTGTGATCGAACATTGAGGCGCGCGCAGGAACAATCGGTGTTTCGGTTTTTCCGCCCCTCCTGGAAGCGGCACCATCAGGTTTGTATTGATCCACCCTGGGCGAACGTGCGCACTTGCGGTGAAAAGTCGCGCCACGTTACCTGCCTTCCCTCCCGAGTTAGTTACCTGAACGCGCCACCTATGTGCCTGATTTCGCCAAGTAAGGCATGGCGTTTTGCCTGTTGCCAAGCGTCTGGAACGGAGCATTCAGCCAAGTCCATGGGGGCAGTAATGAAATAAACCCTTTAAAAACTTTACTGGGTTAAGTATTTTGCATACCTATGCCCGGCCCGCTGGCAACCCACAATCCTGTGGGAGCGAGCTTGCTCGCGATAGCGGTGTGTCAGCCGGCTTCAATACTGCTGATCCGACGCCATCGCGAGCAAGCTCGCTCCCACGGGGGGGGGCCAAGGCCTTTACCTTCTTTGCGACAAGGAGCTCCCGTGAGCGGACTGCGTGAACGTCAAAAAGCCGAACGCCGCCAAGCCATCAGCAAGGCGGCGGTCGAACTGTTCGAGCGCCAGGGCTTCCAGAACACCACCATCGAACAGATCGCCAGCCAGGCCGGCGTGTCGGCGCCCACCGTGTTCAAGTACTTCGGCAACAAGCAGGAGATCATCCTGGAGATCCTGCACGACGCCGACCAGCGCGCCCTCACCGATACCCGCAGCCAGATGCCTGAAATCGAGGACCCGGTGGAAGCGCTGTGTTATCTGGAGCGGCTGATGACCGGCTACGCGCTGGAGGTCATGCACCCGAGCCTGTGGCGCGAGTTGCTGCCGCTGATCCTGTTTGGTGGCGACAATGGGCTGCCCGAGGGGTATCGCGCCATGAACGATGCGCTCAGGGCCGAAATCAGTGGGCTGATCAGGGAGTTGCAGCAAGCCGGCAAACTACGCGCCGATCTGGACGTCGACCTCGCCGCGTTCCTGTTGAACGACTATTCGCACTTGCAGCTGTTCAGGTTGGTCAACCAGGAACAACCGGACATCGAGGCACATTCCGCCCAGGTCCGGCGCATCACTGAATTGCTCTTCCTGGGCATGCGCGCCTGAACCACTGAGACGGACCCGGCGCCGCAACGCCGGGCCACGCCGATCAGCGATGGGTCTTGATGCCCGTCCAGGTGCGGGTACGGATCCGCTCCACGGCGGCCGGCACCGGTTCCAAGGTGAACAGGGTCTTGCGCGCCTCGTCCGGCACATACATGGCGGGGTTGTTGCGGATTTCAGCATTGACCAGTGCCGTGGCTTCCTTGTTCGGGTTGGGGTAGCCGATCTTGTTGCTGCTCCGCGCAATGACATCCGGACGCAAGATGTAGTTGATGAAGGCGTAGGCGTCCTTGGCATGAGGCGCATTGGCGGGCACCATCATGACGTCCGACCACATCGGCGCCCCTTCCTTGGGCAGCGCCATCTCCACCTTGACCCCCTTCCCGGCGTCTTCGGCCAGTCGCTTGGCCAGGGCCACCCCACCGGACCAACCCACCCCGACACAGATCTCACCGTTGGCCAGGTCCATGCCATAGCGCGATGAATTGAAGTAGGTGATGTACGGCCGAACCTTGAGCATGGCTGCCTGTGCCTTGGCGTAGTCCTCACGTTTCTGGCTGTTGGGGTCCAATCCTTCGTAGTGCAAGGCAATGGGCACGATCTCGTTGGCGGCGTCCAGCAGACCCACGCCACAACTGGCCAGCTTGGCCATGTTCTCTTCCTTGAACAGGATGTCCCAGGTATTCATTTGCACATCGGCCCCCAGCACCTGGCGCACCTTGTCGACGTTATAGCCAATCAAGGTCGTGCCCCACAGGTACGGCGCGGCATAGCGGTTGCCCGGATCGCCCACCGTTTCCAGGGACTTCATGAATTCGGGGTCCAGATGCTGCCAGTTCGGCAACTGGCTGCGGTCCAGCGGCTGGACGGCGCCGGCGGCGATCAGGTGGCTGACGTTGGAGCTGCTCGGGTAGACCACGTCATACCCCGAGTTGCCGGTCAGCAGCTTGGACTCCAATGTCTCGACGCTGTCGAAGACGTCATAGATGGGGCGAATGCCGGTTTCCTCCTCGAAACTCTTGAGGATTTCCGGCGGCAGGTACTCGATCCAGTTGTAGATTCGCACCGTTCGCTCTTCGGCCAGGCTCGCGCCACTGACCAGCATCGAAACGACAGCGCCCAGCAAGGTGTTGCGCAAAAACAGGCTCATGATCAAACACTCCAGCGCGGCCGCGAAGGCTCGCGACACTTAATAGCGGTAGGTGAAGAAGAGTTCCAGCGCGCTGAACTTCCGGTCGTCGCCGAAGACCTGTTTGGCCGCCGCCATGGGCTTGACCCAGTTGTAGGACAGCGAGGTGGACAGCGACTTCGAAGGTGCCCAATCCAGGAAGACTACACTCTCGTCGGCAAACCGTTTATCGCTGACGGCGGTGCCCATGTAGTTTTTTTCGTCCAGCCAGAATTGGTAGTGGATCGCACCGAGCGTCAGGGTTTCGTTGAGGTGGGTCTTGAGTGAGAACTGCTGGACGTTTTCGTTGCTGTTGAACATCAGGTAGTTGCCGACGACATCGCCGATCAACCAGGTGCTCCAGTCGACGAAGCCCTTGGTCAAGGGATCCCAGGCTTTCTGTCGGTTATCGGTGAGGTTGTCGTCGCCGGAAAAACTCGCGTAGCGGTAGCCGATCACCGGGGTCAGCGGCAGTGTGCCGAAGGTGTAATCGGCCTGGCCGTACCAGGCCTTGGCATCGTAGTCCACACCTTCGCCGCTGCCTCGCTCCACGGCATATTCGGCGTTGAGGGCCAGGTCCGGGAGACCCGGGAGCCGGGCGTTCAAGGCCCTGACGTTGTACACCAGCATGCCATCGCGACGACGCGGCAACGTGCTGCCCTTGGGCCCCATGGCCTTGACCTTCAGCGCGGTGGCACCCAGCGTCACCTGGTCGTCGAGGTTGTAGTCCAGGTTCACGCCGCTCAGGCGAAAGTCACCCAGGTCGCTGTCGGTTCCCAGGCTGAAACCCTGGACTTTCAACGCGCCATGGTCCCAGGCGACCACCGCCGACTCCTTGAAGGCGGTGCGTGGGGCGAGCCAATAGGCACCGTCGTTGAACTGATCAAGGTTGCCATCCATGACGATGAAACCATTGCCGATCATGTAGTTCTGGCGACCGCCCGTGACCGTCCACTCCCCGGCCCGGAAACCGCCATAGAACTCTTCCGTCGATACCTTGCCATCGGAGCTGCGGGTGAAGCCACCGGCGTCACCATCACCGAAGGTGGTCGCTCCCACCAGGGAGCCGCCGGCCAGCAGGCTGAAATCCGGCTGCACGGCGTATTCCAACTTGACGCCCGGCTTGACATAGAACTCCTGCCAGTCGATTTTCGTGCCGCCATTCTTGCCGCTGCGCAGGTCCACCACGCCGCCGCCAAAATTGACGTTGCGGGTGGACACGGCTGCGCCACCGGCCGTCAGGTTGACCTCGCCCTTGAGGTTACCCTCCTCGAAGGTGTAGCCCGCCCAGGCAACCTGGGCGGTCAAGGGTAACCCGAGCACGAGGCACGTTCGGGACAAACGCATCATGGAAACCATATGGAGCTCCTGTTGATTATTGTTGTTACAGGGCAGTGAATGGCGGCGCAAACCCGCGCCAACACCTGGCTGGGCCAGATGAGCGGAACGAAATTGTTGTGTTTATCGGATGAAGTCAGGGCGTCAGTTGCGCCGCGATGGCCCGCAGCATGCGCACGCTGTCGCCGTCGAACGGGCTGACGGCCTCGCCCAAGGATGACTGCTTGACGATCACCACGCCGGAGGGCTTGTCGATGAACAGGTATTGGCCATGGATGCCACCGGCCATGAGCGCCTGGCTGTGGTCGTTGAAGACATACCATTGGCTGCGGTAGGACGCGCCTGGGGTCCAACTGGAAAAGTCGGCGCAGGCGGCATAGACGGCCGGGTCGGCCCCAGCGGCAATACCGGCGAGGGCCTCGGCCGAGAGCAGTTGGCGCCCGTCCTGACGGCCGTCATTGGCCAGCAGGCGGCCGAAGCGCGCCATGTCACGCAGGGTCGCGCTGAACCCGGCACCGGCCACGCTGCGGCCCCAGGGATCGGCCAGGAAATAGCCGTCGCGCTCACAGCCCAACTGGCTCCAGACCGCCTGCAGCAACTGGTGACAGGCCTTGCCGGACGCCCGCTCCATGACCCAGGCCAACGCCTCGGTGGTGGCCGTCACATAATGGAAAAAGCCGCCGTGACTGCCGCGCTTGCGCAGTGACGGCAAGTATTGGTACAGGGATTCGAACGTCGTGTACTGCGCCGGTGCCGGCTGGAAACCGCAGGCGTAACCGTATTGGGAACTCTCCGAATCCGGATCCTCATAGACCTCGCTGTAATCGACGGCCACGGCCATGTCGAACAGCTGGCGCACGGTCGCATCGCCGAACGCACTGCCGGTCAGTTCCGGTACGTAATGGGCGGCCGTCAGCGTCGGGTCAAGCTGACCTTCGCAGACCAGTTGTTCACCCAGGGCACCGATCAGCGACTTGGTCACCGAAAACATGATGTGCCGGTCCTCGGGGCGCTGGCCGTTGAAGTAACGCTCGAACAGCACGGTGTCGCCCTTGAGGACCAGGAAAGCATCGGTCTGGCTGGCGATCAGGTGGTCGATCACGCTGATGCTCAAGCCACACTCGCTGTCGAAGTGCAACTCGTCCAGCGGCTGGAGCGCCTGCTTGAACGCGCTGACCGGCCCGCTGCCAGCCTGTACATCGATGGAGGGACGCAAGCGCGCCAGGTTGCGGAAGCCCCATTGGTTGAACGGCGGGCTCATCCAGTTGTGCCAGGTGACACGGCGGAGGGGTTCGGCGGGAAAGCCTTGCATCAGCGAAGGCGCCAGGCGTGCGTCGGAGGGCGATTCGTGAGTCTCGACGTAAAGACTGGCCAGTGAAGGCACGGTGTTCTGATTCATTGGGTTGCCCCTGCGAAATGACTCTGCGTGAAAGCAGATGCAGGAGAATAATTACTCGATGTAATTTTTTAGTCAATAAAACTTTTTATTGGCATCGCTTATCAGTATTGCCCATTCAAACCAGCCAATGCGGTTTGCCTGCAGGCATTGCAGGGGCCTGCTTCGCAGGCCAGCGGGAGCAAGCTCCCGCGCCACAGGGGATTGGGTTGGCTGGAAGTTCCAGCGTGGGGGCTGAGCGGGCTGTGGCGAATGAGACGCTGCCCCCGTGGCGAGGGAGCTTGCGCCCGCTCGGCTGCGCAGCAGCCGTGATCGCTCACCGACTCTGCCCGGTACCCAAGGCTTCGGCCATCCGGACCAGGTCCGCAAACGACTTGGCGCACATTTTTTTCATCGCATGGGCGCGATGGATCTTCACGGTGATATCGCTCAGGTTCATTTGCCCGGCGATCTGCTTGTTCATCAGCCCCGTGACCGCAAAACCCATGACTTCCTTTTCACGGACGGTGAGCGTCTGGTAGCGGGCATGCAAATCGGAAAATTGCTGCTCGACTTGCCGTCTCCGGACATCCGCCTGAAGCGCGGCGGACACCGCATCCAGCAGGTTCTGTTCACGGAAAGGTTTCGCCAGGAAATCCACGGCGCCGGCTTTCATCGCCTTGACCGACATCTCGATGTCGCCGTGGCCGGTGATGAAAATGATCGGGATATTCGAATTCGACTCCGCCAACTGCGCCTGGAAGTCGAGGCCACTGGCGCCTTGCAACCGTACATCAAGGACCAGGCAACTGGGGCACTCGGTCTTCGGTTGCCGAAGAAAATCCGCCGTGGAGGCGAACGTCTCGACGCGGATCCCGACCGAGCGCAGCAGGTTGCTCAACGCATCGCGCATGGAGGCATCGTCATCCACCACGAACACAATAGAACCTTTGAGACCCGCCTCATTGGATGAAGCATTACCGTTCATTCACGACCCTTCCGGCGAGTGAAACGAAAAAAAGTGTAGCACAGCGACCTTGCGCGACCCGCCTTGTGCCTAGTGGCCTGTGTGGCTAATTCGTGCACTCAAATTAACCGCACAGGCCACTATGCAATCAGCTGCGGCTCCAGCGTCGAAATAAAAGCAAAAAGATCACGGGGACGCTGGAAATAAGCGTCGACCTGAGCGCTGTAGTGTTTTCCGCTGATGCACCAGTTGCAAAAGTGTTCGCAGTTGTTGGACAGAACCCGATATTTATTCTCACCGAGCCGTGAGCGCGCCCGCCGGACGACTTCGTCGTTGGAGTATTCATACGGCTCCTGCGCGATCCATACCGGTTTGCCATGGGCGAAATGTTCAAGGTCGATCACTTCGATGGGGCCGGATCTCAGCGAACCGCTGAACCCGGAGTAGTGGGCGACTTTCAGGTCGCCCAGGTAGATCCCGTGATGCAGATAGAACCCCCGTGGGCTGATCAGGTGCGCGCCGATCGGCGGCGTGCCCCCGGACCGTTCGACATGCACCCATCTCAAGGCGATATCAGACAAGCCGCGATTGCGGGCCGCTGCGCATCCCTGCCCCTCCAGCATCGGCGTACCCAGGCGATAGAAAGCGCTCGCCGTGACGAGCGCCATCAACACCAGCGCGACCGAACGAAGCGCAGAAAGTCCATCCATTGCCCGGTGGGTTAAATCGATCATGGCTCACACTCCGCAACCCGTGAAGCCAATCTATCGCCCGGGTTGCGGCGTTGCATTTGTACGTGGGAGTGGAACCGGTGATCTATTGATATACAGCCTTTAAACCTAAGTATGAATCGAATGCTGTCGAGTCCTCAGGCAGGCGTTTCCCCCTGGACGATGGGCAACGTGAATTGAACGGTAGCGCCGCGTGGCTGATTGGCGCAGGCCTTCAAGCAACCGCCATGGGACTCGATGATCGAACGACAGATCGATAACCCCACGCCCAGCCCAGTGGGTTTGGTGGTGTAGAACGACGTGAACACCTGATCGACGTTTTCCGAGGCGAACCCCGGCCCCGAATCGCTCACACTCACCAGCACCCAATCGGCCCCCTCTAACGTTGCGCAGATCCACAACTGCCGTTCGCCCTCGTTGACGCAGCTCATCGCTTCGAGCGCATTCATGATCAGGTTGAGCAGCACCTGTTGCAGCTCGACCCGGTCACCTTGGATGAGCGGCAAACCGTCGGCCAGTTGCGTCTGGATCAAGACGCCGCTCTTGATGATCTGGCTACGGGTGAACTCGATCATTTCGCCAATGGCAATGTTGATGTCCACCGGGCCTTTTTGTGGCGGCGCCTTGCGGATATGCCCACGGATCCGCCCCAGCACGTCCGCCGCCCGATTGGCGTCGTAGATGAGGCGCCCCAGTACCTGGCGGACTTCCTCGATCTCGGGTGGCTGGGTGTTCAGCCAACGCAGGGCGGCATCGGCATTGAGGATCGTCGCGGCAATCGGCTGGTTGACTTCATGGGCGATCGAAGCCACCAACTGCCCCATGGTCGCGACTCGGTTGGCGTGCGCCAGCTCGGTTTGCACCTCGCGATAACGTCGCTCGCTTTCGCGGATCTTTTCTTCCGCCTGGCGGCGTTCGGTCAGGTCCAGCACGAAAGCGACCCCTTCCCTGCTATTGGCCTCGAACAGCGCCAGACCGACGATGACCGGCAGGCGGCTGCCATCCTTGCGAAAATATTCTTTTTCATAAGGCCGGGCGTGCCCGGTGAGCAATGCCTGGGCCAGGGAGCGTTCGCTCAGTTCGCGGAACTCCGGCACTGTCAGGTCCCGCCAGCCCAGGCGGCCCAACGCCAGGTCTTCGCGCTCGTAGCCGACCATGCGCAGAAAGGCATCGTTGGCTTCGATAATGTCGCCATCGGCATTCCAAAACAGAATGCCAATGATGTTGGCGTCGACCAGGCGCCGGATCCTCGCTTCGCGCTCGGCGACTTCGCGATACAAGCGGGCATTTTCCAATGAGATGGCCGCACGGGACGCCAACAGTTTCAACACGGCGATCCGGGTTGGGTTGAACACATGGGCAGCCAGATTGTTTTCCAGGTAGAGCGCGCCGACGAGCTTGGCCTGGTTCAGCAACGGCACGCAGAGAATCGAGCGGGCGTGCTGCTTGCGGATATACGGGTCCGCGGCAAACGGCGCCGCGATCAGGGCATCGTCAAGAAAAACGCTCTCCCCGGTGCGCAGGACGTGGTAGAGAATCGACTCCGGCAACAGTGCCGCGCCCACCGGGGCATTGTGGATTTGCGTTACGTGGTTGCCGGTGGTCACCTGCGCCGCGACTCGGTACTCGCCGTCGCTGGACAGGATCAATAACCCGCGTTCGGCGCCGGCCTGTTCGATCGCCGTGCACATGACCATGTCGATGAGCTTATCCAGGACGATTTCCCCCGACACCGCCTCGGAGACCTTGAGTACGGTGGCCAGATCCAGGTGCTCGACCGGCGTCATCATCGTCGTCGTTGGACCGGGCACAGGCGCTTCGGTCCTCAGCGATGGATAGGTGTGTTCCAGTTGTCGCACTTTGCCCTCGGCGCCCCACCGCTGGTAGGCGTAACGAGCGTCCTGGAGATAGACGCGAGCGATCTTGCCGAAACCACGGGCGGCGTAGAAGCGCGCCGCGAGTTCGTTGGCCAACGCCTCGATATGGACGAAACCGCTTTCCTGCGCGGCTTGGATGGCTTGCTCGTACAGCGACTCGGCATCGATTAGGCGCCCTTCGACCCGGGCCATTTCGGCACCCACCAACGCGGTGCGGCTGGCGAAGTTCTCCGGACACTGCTGTGCCCATGCCTGGAGCTGGCGGTAATTGGCCGCCATCGCCACCCAATGAGGTTCGCGCTCGTCCACTGGCACACGATCGCAACAAGCGGCCCGCGTCAGGGCGCCGTAGAAATGGTATTCGGTTTCCTCGAAAAACGCCTGGCAAACCCAGAGCAGATCCTGGGCCTTCGCCGCCGCGGCCATGGCCGCTTCGGGATCGTCGGCCAGGTAGCGGGCTTGCAGGTTGCGGACCCAGTACAAACATTCAGCCAGGACCAGATCCGAGTTGCTGGACAAGTGGGTTGCGATGGCCGGTTCGTTCAACTGGCCGTCGTCAAGGCAGCCGAACGTCAGCGTCACGCCCCGAAGCATCCGGATCAGTGCCAGCTGGGCAACGATAAAATCCGTCACCAGCCCGAAGTGCACCCTCCTGGCATAGGCCAGGCCCCGCTCGGCTTCGTCTTGAACACCGGCCAACGGCTCGCCAGCGAACAGCAGGTCGGCGGTGAGGTTGTTGCCCGCGTAGGCGCCATACGGCAGGTCACCGATCCGATTCGCCGCCGCGAACGAACGACGCAAAAGGTCCCGGCATTGCTCCACGGGCCTCATCCAACGCACGGCAAAGCACGAAAAACACAGATAAGTGCTGGCCTCGAATCGCCGCAGGTCGCGTTTTTCAATGAGGTCGCAACCCAGCTGGCCAAAGCGGAACCCCATCTGGTAGTCACCGAACCGCCGACCGGCGACCCGAAACAGATTGGCGTACAGCACACAGGACGCATCGCAGTTGCCCTGCTCCAGGCTCAAGGTGACTGCCTTGCAGATCAACAGGTCCACCAGGTTCGCTTCACTCTGCAAGGCCGGCGCAAAGAGCTTGCCCAGTGCGTTGAGCGTCGCCAGGGAGGTGGCGTCCTCCATCAGCGGCAGCTCGATGAGGTCTTCGATGGCCCGGCCTTCAAGCAGTTCCCCGATGCGCTCGTACTCGTGACGCACATCGTCGTCGCTCGGGTGGGCCGACCACTCGATCCCCACATGACGCAGGTAGTCGAGGCAGACCGCCACCGCACCATCGCTGCGATCCAGGAGCAGGTAGACATCCATCAGCAGGCACGCCACGTTGGCCCGCTCGATCACCGTCACGGCGCGGTCGGCCAGGGCCTTCAGGCGTTCGTCCGCAGCACCGAGTTGCCCGGTAAGGAACTCGCATTCGGCCCGGTTCAATTCCATCCCGAAGATCAAGTCATGGCGCCCTGTCCAGCAATCATCATCCAGCAACTGCACGCCGGTGGCCAGGTAGTTGAGTGCCGAAGCATAGGCCGTCGAGGCCTTGGCCCGTTGGCCGGCCAGCAGGTTGAATTCCGCCAACTGCTCCCGCTCAGCCCGGTCGGTGAGCAACGCCGCGCCACGATTGAGCTGGCCGGCAATTTCAAAGATCGCCTCTTCAAGCGCTTGGGCGTCCGTTTGTGCCGCGAGCAGCCGTCCGATGCGCAGGTGCATCTCGGCGCGCGCAGCCTGGGGAATCAGCGAGTAGGCGGCCTCATGAATACGGTCGTGAACGAATCCATAGGCATCGTCCAGCCGCTCGACCAGTTCCTGGCGGACCGCCTGCCACATCACCGCCCGGACCTGCGTCGGGGAGATGTCCAGAACGGTGGAAAGCGCCTTGAGCCCGGCCACGTTGCCCAGGCACGCCAGTTGCTGCAACGCCTGCTGCGTGTCGGCAGGCAGGCGTACCAGTTTGCCGACCATCAGGTCGACGACATTGTCTGTGTAGCCCTTGGCGTGAATGCGCTGCGGATCCCACCACCACTGCCGCGCCTCGTGATCGAAGGCCAGCAATCGCTCGTCAGCGAGGGCCTGCAGGAACTGGATCACGAAGAATGGATTGCCCGCGGTCTTGTCCAGCACCAGTTGCGCCAGCGGCTCGACACGATCAACGGCGTCATGCAGGGCCTCGGCGATCAACTGCTCGACGTGCACCTTGACGAGGGGCGCCAGGGTGATCTCGCTGATCTTGCCTCCCGCGCTCCGAATGGCCTTGAGCTTGCCCGTCAATGGATGCGTGGCGTCCACCTCATTGCTGCGGTAGGCGCCCACCAGCATCAGGTGGCGCACATCGGCGCTGGTCAGCAGGTCCTCCAACAGGTCGAGCGTCGCTGCGTCCAGCCATTGCAGATCGTCGAGAAACAGCGCGAGCGGATGGTCCGCGCGGGCGAACACACCGATGAAGCGCCTGAACACCAGCAGGAAGCGGCGTTGCTCCTGTTGGGGATCAAGCGCCAGGACCGCTGGCGGCTCGCCGATGATGAGCTTGAGTTCGGGGATCAGGTCGGTCATGAGCCGCGCATTGGCATCCAGTGCCTCCAGCAACGCCTCGCGCCAATGCGCCAGTTCCGTGTCGCTTTTGCCCAGCAACGTACGCACCAGGCTCTGGAAGGCCTGCACCAGGGTCGAATAAGGGATGTCACGCCGGTACTGGTCGAACTTGCCACTGGGGAAAAGGCCCCGCGGAGGAACCAGGACTTTGTGCAACTCATTGACCACCGAGGATTTGCCGATACCGGAGTAGCCAGTCACGAGCACCAGTTCCGGCGCTCGTGTGTCAACCACCCGACCGAACGCGGTGACCAACGTCTCGACTTCACGCTCGCGGCCGTAGAGTTTTTCGGGAACCAGCAGCCGATCGGAGGCGCCTTGTTCGCCCAGGGCAAAGACATCGATGTGCCGCGATTGTGTCCAGTGCGCCAAGCAACGACGCAGATCATGTTCGACACTCGCGGCGGTCTGATAGCGCTCCTCGGCGGTCTTGGCGAGCAGTTTCATGACGATCCGGGACAACGTCTCGGCGATGGTTTGGACCCGCGCACTGGGCGGCGAAGGCATCTTGGCGATATGGCAATGGACCCACTCCATGGGGTCGGACGCCGTGAACGGCAGCGAGCCAGTCAACATCTGATAGAGCGTTATGCCGAAGGAATAGAGATCACTGCGCGAATCGATCGAGCGATTCATCCGGCCGGTCTGCTCGGGCGCCATATAGGCGAGCGTGCCGGCCAGGGTTTCGGGGGCTTGGCGCTCCCGCGGCAGCCGCGAAGCCAGGCCGAACCCGGTGAGCCGCGCCTGGCCATCGTCGCAGTTCACCAGAATGTGGCTGGGCTTGATGTCCTTGTGAACGATGCCGCGCTGGTGGAGCTTGCCCAGCGCCACGGCGATGCTCACCGCAAGGCGCAGGAACGTCGCCGTTTCCATCGGGGCGATCAGCAACTGCACGAGCGGCACGCCGCCGGGATCCTCGAGCAGCAGCCGCACCTGGGCCCCTTCGCGCACCATGTCGAGGGGTTGTACCGACCAGGCGCCATCAAGCTCATCCTTCAGGCCAAACTCATGGGCGAGCCGGTCAAGGCAACCAGGGCGAGGCTGTTCGGTCGCGGGGCGGGCCACCAGGACCGTGTCGTCGCCGTCCACACCCGAGCGCAATTCCCGACAGAAGATACGCTCACCATCGTCCCATAGTATTTGCATGCTGTTATTCCATCGGCACAGGAGCACTATTTTGTTTGGTCTGCCGCACTTTGCCGTCGGCTGTCATCCAGTGTCATGTCGCACTTGCCGATGTCGTAGCCATAAGGCGACTTCCGTGGCTGCGCTGGATGCCTGAGGGTAAAGCATGTGCCGGGATCCAGGACGGGGCGTGTTGCGCTCTTTAGATTAGCGCCTCATGAAAGCGCTTCACAATGTTTTCATGGCCTGGCGCAGGACCGGGGACAGGGCGCCAACCCTTAGGTCTTAGGGCGTTATACATAGGTATACTTCTGCCCCTTATGGGACCGCGTATCGTGTAGTCACGACAGGCGCTGTTACGAGCGATCCCTATGACGCAAGCCACGCAGATACGCAACACGACGACTATCGCGGTTGTTGACGATGACGAATCCGTCCGGACAGCTCTGGATAGCCTGTTGCGTTCCACTGGTTACAAGGTTCGAACTTATCGCAGCGCCATCGAGTTCCTGGACGCCAATGCCCCGGTCAGTACCCATTGCCTGATTTCCGATATCCAGATGCCGGGCATGAGTGGTGTAGAGCTGCATGAACAGCTCGGTGCCATGGGTTTTCGGATTCCCACCATCTTCATTACCGCTTATCCGGACCTGGGGGCGCATACGCCGGGGTTGGTCGCCTGCCTGCCCAAGCCTTGCGATGCCGACAAGCTGCTGGACTGCATCGAGACGGCCCTGGGCCCGGCACATTGAGGTTGCTGTATAGAACGCCCTAATACGAAACGACCGTGGGAGCTTGCTCGCGATAGCGGTGGCTCAGTTTGAAGAGGTGTCGCCAGTCCTGCCCACCATCGCCACGATACTGGCCAGCAGCTCGTCCTTCGCCTCGCCAGGGCTGATTTCCCCGGTGGCGGCCGCATTGGACAACGCCTCCGCCGCCCCCAGCATCGCCCGCAAACCCGCCTGGCCGATGCCCTTCGTACCCGCAAACGGCTCCAGCACCGCGCGGCACTTATCGAGAAAAATCCCCTCGTATTCGCGCTTGATGCGCGCAAGCTCCGGCGAACTGGTCAGCGCCGCGATCACCCCGGGAATCTCCCGACCTTGCAACAGCACGCATTCGACGTAGGACGAAGCGATCACCGCCGCCCGGCTTTGCAAGGTGGGGTCGCTGGCCTCCAGGGCAGCGTCCATCAGCGCGGTCTGGCGAGCATCGAAATCCTGGTACAGCGCCGCCAACAGCCCGGATCGGGTGACGAAGTGGTCATAGACGATGGGTTTGGTCACCCCGGCCTGGTCCGCCAGCCGCGCCAACGTCAGAGCATCACTGCCCTCCTCGCGCACCAGCCGCCAGGCAACCTCCAGCAATTGACGCTGCCGGTCCTGCCGGGACAAACGACGACGAGGTGAAGGCGGCGAATGTTCATCAGTGCTTGACATGCTAACTTTACCAACCGTAACTTACTAAGCGTAACTTAAGCATACCTGTCTTCAAGACCTCGTGACCAGAAGGAGTTTCGCCATGCATGCACTCATCGTTGTGGCTCACCACGATCCACGCTCCCTCACCCATAGCCTGGCCCGGAAAATCGCCGAAGGCATTACCCGCGCCAACCCCACCGATACCTTCGAGATCGCCGACCTGGCCGCCGAAGGCTTCGATCCACGCTTCAGCTTTGCCGACCATGCGGTCCACCACCGCGAGGCCCTGCCGCCCGCGGATGTGCTGGCCGAACAAGCCAGGATCGACCATGCCGACGCGCTGGTATTGGTCTATCCGATTTATTGGTGGTCCATGCCGGCATTGCTCAAGGGCTGGATCGACCGGGTGTTTTCCAACGGTTGGGCATTCGATTTCAGTCTCGACAAACCGTTTATCCAGAAGCTGCAACACTTGCGCGTCCACCTGGTAGGTGTCGGTGGCGCCGATGCCGACAGCTTCCAACGTCACGGCTACGATCAGGCGATGACCACGCAGATCGACCATGGCATTTTCGGTTCTTGCGGCGCCCAAGTGGTGAGTTCCCAGCGGTTGCTCGACTCGGACACCGCCGATCCGCAACAGCTTTTGCGAGCCGCCGGCGATATCGGCCAGCGGTTGTTCGCAACGCTTGATGAAACCACACAGGCGCCCGCTATTGCATGCGCCTGAGTTCAGAACCAAGCGTTCACAGCGCGCGACCATGGGCGGCGGACAGCGTTGCGTCACGCCCGTAGATATCCGGGATGTACACCGCCTGGCCCTGGCTGTCCGCCTGTGCCGTCCAGTAACCCAGCAGGATCGGCATGGGCCGGGCCAGCCTGAACTCGTGGGTCGATTCACTGGCCAGCAAGGTATCGGTGCGAGCCCGTTCAGCCGGGCTGACCAGCAGGTCGCGCAGGTGCATCACCTGCTCGATCCGCACGCAACCTGAGCTGAAGGCCCGCGGACCTTTGCTGAACAGCGACTGACTCGGCGTGTCATGCAGGTATACCGAGAACGGATTGGGGAAGCGGATCGCCATTTTGCCCAACGGGTTTTTCGGGCCTGGATCCTGGCGCAGCATCAGGTTGCCCGGGTGCTCCCAGTCGATGTCCTCCGCCAGCAACGGCAGGCCTTCACTGTCGAGGATCCGTAGGTTGTGGCGAGTGAGAAACTCCGGATCACGGCGGATCTCGGGCAGTTTGTCCTCGCGCATGATGGTCGGCGGGATGGTCCAGGTCGGGTTGAGCGTCAGCCGGGTGACATGGGATTTGAGCAACGGCGTCTGCCGTTGCGCCCGGCCCACCTGGGTGCGGGTCTGCCAGACCGGCGCGCCGCCCTGGTAAACCGTCAACTGCGCCGCAGCCACGTTGACCAGGACGCTGTCGGTTTCCACATCCTGGGCCAGCCAACGCATGCGCTCCAGATTGATACGTAACTGCTCGCGGCGCATGGCCGGGCTGATGTTCAGCTCGGTGACGGTCCATGGCCCGACCACGCCATCGGCCTGTAGCGAATGCCGGGCCTGGAAGCTCTTCATCGCCTCCACCAACATGGGGCTGTAATGCTCGTCGCTGACCTGCGGCGGCGTACTCAAGTACCCCTCATTGAACAGGCGCTGGGCCAGGGCGGGGACACGGGCGTCCTGTTTGTCCGGTTGCAGCAACGGCCCGCCTGGCACCGCTTGCCATTCGCCCAGCGGCTGTTGCCGTAGCCGGGCATAGAGGCCGCGCAGGTTGCGGTAAAGGTCCAGGTTCGGCCGCGCCTGTTCAAAGGCGTCGGCGAGGTTTTGCAGGCCCAGCCCCGCGATGGCCAGCACCACGGCCGGGTGATCCTGTGGCGGTGGGTTGGCTTTCCATACCGGCTCCAGTCGGTCTTGGGGCAGGTAGCCGAAACGCAGGTCATGCAAAGCTCGCAGGTAGCGCTGGCTGATGGCGATCTCGGCGCAATGAAGGCCTTGGGCCGCGTCCCCGACCGGCAGGCTATAACGTGCCGGATCCATGCCGTCGTCGGCCAGCTGCTGCAACTGGACCAGCAACGCTCCCCGTCGTTCGTCGTCCGCCCAGACCTCCTGGCCTGCGTTTTGCTGGTAGAACGCCTGCAAGTCAAGCTGCGTCGGAAAATCGACGCCCACCGCGACGTCCGGGCACGCGACCGCGAGTTGCGCCAGCGTGCTCTGCACCAGAGCCGGGTCGCCGTCCTCGGCTTTGGCGACCAATGGCGCCGTGAGCAATAAAAGGCTCAGGTAACATGCGGACTTTTTGAACAACTGCTTTACTCCAATCCATGGCCGTCTCGTTGACGGTGAATTTTGCGACAGGTACGACCCGCCATCATGCAGACAAACGAAATCGGACGGGATGCCGCGAACGAACACCACGCTGGACACCCTTCGCCTGTATCGGGCTTTTTGCGCCGATTCTGCCTGGTCATGCTGGGCCTGGGTATCATTTGCAGCCCGGCACTGGCGGAAAAAAAGGCCAAGTCGAAAACGCTTTACCACAGCCTCGCCCAGGCAGCGCCGGAACTCAATCCCCTGGCGCTCAAAAGTGCCTTGAGCGCCATGCAATGCGCCGTCGCCAATGGTGCCGGCCAGGCTCGCCACCTGGCGGTCATCGACTACTCGCAACCCTCCACGGCCCGGCGCCTGTGGATCTTCGACCTGCGCCAGAAGAAGCTGGTGTTGCGCGACCTGGTGGCCCATGGGCAAAAGTCCGGGGAAAACTTCGCGACGCAGTTTTCCAATCGCCTGGGCAGCTACCAATCCAGCCTGGGCCTGTTTCGTACCCAGGAAAGCTACCAGGGCGCCCACGGTTATTCACTGCGCATGGATGGCCTGGAGCCGGGCTTCAATGACCTGGCCCGCGACCGGGCGATCGTGATCCATGCCGCCGACTACGTGAACCCGTTGTGGAGCGTGCGCCAGGGTCGCATCGGGCGCAGCCAGGGCTGCCCTGCCGTACGCCCGCAAGTGGCGCGCCAGGTGATCGACAAGCTCAAGGGCGGACAATTCATGTTTTCCTGGTACCCGGACCCGAGCTGGCTCAAGCGATCGGCCTATCTCAACTGCCAGCCGCAGCAGGTTGCCAGCATCTTGGCTACCAGCGGCAGCTAGGGGCACCTTTTGTGGCGAGGGGGCTTGCTCCCGCAGGGCTGCGTATCAGCCCCAAGCATGTGAGTGCTTCGCACTCAAGCGGGAGCAAGCTCCCTCGCCACAAGGATTGCGTCGGGTTAGCCTGCGGTTAAAATGCCGGCCTTTCGAATCCCTGGCGTTGCCTGAATGAATTGCGTAGCCCTTCAAACCCTTCACGACCATTTGCTGGCAGCCCTAGAATCAGCGCCGGTAGAAACCCGTCGCTTGTTCCATGGCCGGGGGCGCTGCTGGCCAGGCCTGGAGCAGATCACGGTCGATTGGTTGCAAGGGGTGGTGCTAGTTTCGCTGTTCAAGGAACCGGACCCCAAGCCTCTGGACGACTTGAGCGCAATGCTGCTGGCGCTGACCACGTCGCCCGCCTGGCAACACAGCAAGGCCCACACCCTTGCCGTACAACACCGCTACCTGCCGCAGAGTCTCACCCAATGGCTGGTGGGCGAGCCCATCGATGAATGGACCCTGACCGAAGGCGGCCTGTTTTACCGGATCGACCTGGGCAAGAAGCAGAACAACGGCCTGTTCCTCGACATGCGTTACGGTCGCGACTGGGTGCGGGCCAACGCCCAGGGTAAACGGGTCCTGAACCTGTTCGCCTATACCTGTGGGTTCTCCGTGGCGGCCATCGCCGGGGGCGCGCAGCATGTGGTCAACCTGGACATGTCCCGGGCGGCCCTGAGCCGCGGCCGTGACAACCATCGGCTGAACGGCCATGACCTGGGCCAGGTGAGTTTCCTCGGCCACGACTTGTTCAAGTCCTGGGGCAAGGTGATCAACAGCGGCCCGTACGACCTGGTGATCATCGATCCGCCTACCTTCCAGAAAGGCAGTTTCCTATTGACCAAGGACTACCAGCGCGTCTTGCGGCGCCTGCCGGAACTGCTGGCCGCCCATGGCACGGTACTGGCTTGTAGCAACGACCCGGCCACCGGCCCGGATTTCCTTATCGACGGCGTCATGCGTGAGGCTCCAGGCCTCGAATTCGAACAGCGGCTGGCGAACCCTCCGGAGTTCCCAGACGCCGATGTGACTTGCGGATTGAAAGTACTGGTATTCAAACAGGCTGCGTCCACCAGCCAATAGGCCGCTTTCGAGCAGAGGCCTGCACCTGCATCGCGACCGGCCAAGCGCCTGTCCTCCAGGACCAACGCTTGGCCAAGCCACGCCACGCCACGCCAATCAGGCGGCCATTCGCTCACACGCCTCGGCGCATGACCGGCAAGCTTTTGCACACGCCTGGCAGTGCGCCGGTTCATGTTTGCCACACTCCTCGCCACACGCTCGGCAAATTGCCGCGCACACACTGCACAGTTGGGCGGCGACGCTGCTGTCGCGCTTCATGAGCGTGGCCGCGAGCCGACATAGGTCAGCGCAGTCACGGTCCAGCTCTATGCACTTAGCCATCATCTGCACGCTCTGCTCACGCAGGCAGGCTGCAGTGCAGGCTTCACAGGCCATGGCGCAGGCGGTGCATTCGGCTATACAGGCCTCGTAACGACTGTTCATGGGAATCTCCTGTTGCAAAGGTCGATTGGGGTACCGCGCATGAAAACAGGGCGGTATAAGGTCCGACTCGGCCGTCAATCCGGAGGTTTCGAGAGAAAAATTACAATTTTGTCAGCCGCTCAGACCACCAGCGTCAACCATGCTGACGCCAGCAGCATCACCGCCATGACGCGGTTGAAACGCCCCATCGCCACGGCAGAACGACAGAACCTTGCGGCGCCACGCCCCAGATAGGCCCAGGCGGTCATGCAGGGGAGCGAAATCGCAAAGAACGCGAGGGACAACCAGAGCACCCTCTCCGTACGGTCCGCCTCGGCACCGGCGAATACGCTCACCACCGCCCACGCCATCATCCAGGTCTTGGGGTTCACCAACTGCAACCCGGCCGCCCCCGCCAGGCCCAGGCGCGGCCCCTCGACCGGACGGTCCGGGTCAACGGCCTGGGCCGGAGCACTGAAAATCTGCCAAGCCATCCAGCTCAGCCAAGCGATGCCCGCCCATGAGAGCAACGTCTGAATCGTGGCATGGCGCGCCAGCACATCTCCTAATCCGGTGCCGACCAGAAGCACCAGCAAGGCCGCCGCCGCACAGGCACCGAGGATGATCGGCAAGGTGGTCGCCAGGCCAAAGCGAGAGCTATGGCTCAGCACCAGGATATTGGTCGGGCCCGGCGTGATGGAGGCGACAAATGCGAACAAGGCAAACGGCAGTAACTGGTCCATGGAGCGACTTCTCGGTGAAGGATCGATCGCTTGATCATCCCCGCCAAGCCGTGGTCAGTCTGGAACAATTGAGCAGCGCTTGCGGTAGTCCGCCGGGCTCAGGCGATAGGCACGCTGGAACCAGCGGCCCAAATGGCTTTGATCGGAAAAACCAAGCATGGCCGCCACCGCCACGGCGCTCTCGCCACTGGCCAGCAGGCGCCGGGCACGGGCCAGGCGCAACTGGATCAGATAAGCATGGGGCGCCAGGCCGAAAGCGGCCTTGAAGGCACGGGTCAAGCGGAAACGATCCACGCCGGTGACCTGTGCCAGGTCATCCAGGCCGATGTCTTCGCTCAGGTGACTGTGCAGATAATCCCTGGCCTGCTGCGCCACCAATGGCAGCCGCGGATCCGGGTTGATCCGCGCCCGCCAGTGCAGGTGCTGGGTCAGGTTGGCCAACAGGGTGTCGAGGGCCGTCTGGCGCACGATGCGGATCTCCTGCTCATGCAGGCTTTGGAAGGCCAACGCCGTGGCACTCGCCAGCCGCGCATCATCGGTCAGGGTGGCAGCGAATCCCAGCTGGGCGTTGTCCGGCGCCACATCGAACAGAGAGCGCAGCTCGCGCTCCAGCCATTGGGGCTCCAGGTACAACGTGCGATAGGTAAACCCGTGATCGTGGGGCGCGTTGCCGTCATGCAACTCACCGGGCTCGAGCAGGAACACCTTGCCCGGCGTACTGTTGTGCTGCTGGCGGCGACAATGAAACTGCTGCACCCCCTGCTCGGTCACGCCCACCAGATACGTGTCATGCCAATGGGGATCATAGGCATGCCCCTCGAAATGCGCGCGCACGGTCTCGATACCGGACGTGGCGTCCTGCTTGAGATCGATCCAGTTGCGCGCCGTCATGCCCTGTCCCGTCTGGTGAATGTACTCTTGGCAGAGTAACTGCTGGAGAAGCGTGTGTCTGGAAGATTTGTGCAGGCCCTGTGGGAGTGGGTGTTCCACCGCGATCCCAGTGGGAGCCGAGCTTGCTCGCGATGGCGGTGGGCCTGCTTGCATCAATGCTGAACGTGCTGCCGCCTTCGCGAGCAAGCTCGCTCCCACAGGGTTTTTTGGTCGTTTAGAAGATCGGCGTCCACCGCCGATCCCTGTGGGAGCCGAGCTGCTCGCGATGGCGGTGGGCCTGCTTGCATCAAGGCTGAATGTGCTGCCGCCTTCGCGAGCAAGCTCGCTCCCACAGGTTTTTTTGGTCGTTTAGCAGATCAATGTCCGCCGCCGATCCCTGTGGGAGCCGAGCTTGCTCGCGATGACGGTGAACCTGCTTGCATCAGTGCTGAATGTGCCGCCGCCTTCGCGAGCAAGCTTCGCTCCCACAGGGAAACTCCATAGCTTCATGACCGCTTCAGGCATCCGGCGTAATCACCGGCAACACCGTCTCAACCGCCAAACGAGCCAACTCCGCATCCTGCTCAGCCTTGACCCCAGACACGCCAATAGCCCCAATGCATTGGCCGTCATGACGAATGGTCACCCCGCCTTCAAGCATGCCCTGCAAGTGCGGAGCGCTGAGGAAAGCGTAACGACCACCGTTGATCATGTCCTCGAAAACCTTGCTGTCACGCCGCCCCATAGCGGCCGTGCGCGCTTTTTCAGTGGCGATATAGGCCGATAACGGCGAGGCATCGTCCAGGCGCAACAGCCCGAGGGGATGACCACCGTCGTCCACCACACACACCGACACCGCCCATTGACGCTGGTGAGCCAGCTCCTTGGCCGCTACCAGCAATTGCGCAACGTCCTGCTCAGTGAGTACCGCTTTGGTCTTCATGAATCACTCCGTGTTGTGCAACAGCAAGCCCGCGAGATACACCCCTCGGGCGGAGAATTATTCGCCGTAGATATCGAAATCAAAATACTTCTGGCGAATACTGTCGTAAGTGCCGTTGGCGCGAATGGTCGCCAGCGCCTGATTGAAGCGACTCGCCAGCGCATCGTTCTTGCGTACCGCGATGCCGATGCCCGTGCCGAAGTATTGCTCCTCGGTGAAGTTAGGCCCGACAAATTCGAATTCCGTTCCCTCGGGCCGCTTGAGCAAGCTCTCGTCGATCACCACCGAACTGGCCATGGTCGCGTCCAGGCGCCCGCCCAGCAGGTCGAGGAAGATCTCGTTCTGCGAACCATAGCGCACGACCTCGGCGCCCGCCGGGGCAAAGTGATCGGTGACATAACGATCGAAGTTGGTCGCCCGTTGCACGCCGATCCGCTTACCTTTGAGCTGTGCCGGGATATCGTTGATGCCGCTGCCCTTGCGAAACACCAGGCGCGCCGGGATCCGATAGTAGCGATCGGTGAAGCCCACCGACTTCAAGCGCTCCGGGGTGATCGACATGGAGGAAATCACCGCGTCGACTTTCTTGACCTTGAGCGCGGGGATCAAGCCGTCGAACTCCTGTTCCTGCCAGACGCAACGGACCTTCATTTCAGCGCACAGCGCCTGGCCGATGTCGTAGTCGAAGCCGACGATGGCGTTGTCCGGGGTTTTCGAGGCAAAGGGCGGGTAAGCCGCGTCGATGCCGATGCGCAGCGATGATTCGGCGGCCTGCAGGTTCGCGCCGAAAGCCAGCAGCGAGACGAGACCCAGTTTCAGGGCGATGCGTTTTACGTTCATTCATTTGCTCCAGGTGCGATGTTATTGATTCCGGACGCTCCACAGAAGTCGTCCGTTATGGCAGCAGCAATGTGAACAAGCCCGGGCGGTGACTCTGGTGGTCGCCTGCCCGGTGACCGCACAACGGTGATCGGCCAGCGGCCTCAGACGGCCGCGGTGACAATCAGCTCCAGCAAAATCTCCGGGTCGTCGAAGGCCACTTGGGCCGTGGCCCGCGCCGGCGTCTGCGTGGCATTGATCCACTCGCTCCACAGCGCGTTCATGGCGGCGAAATCCCGGCCCATGTCTTTCATCCAGATCTGCACGCTGAGCAGTCGGTGCTTGTCGCTGCCGGACGCGGCCAGCAGTTCATCGATCCGTTGCAGCACCTGGCGGGTCTGGCCCTGGATGTCCTGGCTGCAATCGGCGGCGACGACACCGCTGAGCCAGGCCACGCCGTTGTGCACGACGCTGCGGCTCAGGCGTGGGTTGCTTTCGATGCGTTGAATACTCATGAAGGTTCCTCGATGGAGAGATGCTCGCCAGCCAATTGGGCGAGCGTGATGGGTTTGAGGGGTGAGCGGATGCGGTAATAGCCCACCTCGGCGGGTGCGACGCCGCGACGCTCGGCAATGATTTCGGTGACGCTCAGGCCGCACTGGCGCCCCTGGCACGGGCCCATGCCGCAACGTCCAAAAGCCTTGGTCTGATTGGGGCCCAGGCAACCCAGGTCGACGTAACGACGGATGTCGCCAGCGCTGACCTCTTCGCAGCGGCACACCGTGACGTCGTCGGCGGGAATGCGATTCTCTGTTCGAGGGCGATACAAGGTGTCGAGCAGTGGCCGTGCGGCGCGAGCACGGCGCAAGGCTTGTTGCAATGCCCCGGCTTTACCCTGCTGACCGGCGATGGCCAGCGCAGCCAGGCGCCCCTCCAGTTGCGCCACCTGGGCCCCGCCGATGGCGCCACCGTCGCCTGCGATGAAAATGCCCGGCGTGCTGCTTTCTCCCCATCGATTGCGGCGCGGCGCCCAGCACAATTGCTGTTCGCTCCAGTCGTGGGCCAGGCGCAACGACCAGCTCACCTGGGTGTTTGGCACCACGCCTTGATGCAGCAGAATCAAATCGGCGCGAATGCGCTGGGCGCGACCTTGACTGTCGAAGCTCAAGGCGCAGGCCCGATCCGTACCTTCAACCCGCAGGTTGCACGCACCGCGAAAATGCCGGACGCCGGCCCGCTTGAGTTCCGCCAGCAGCCCCAACCCTTTGAGCAAGTCGCGCCAGCCGCGCAGCGCGCCGGGAATATAGCGCCAAGCCCGCAGCAGATCGCTTCGCAGGTTGGTATCCACCAGCGCTTCAAGGGTGATCCCGGCGCGCAGGTATTGCACCGCCAGCAGGTAGAGCAATGGACCACACCCGGCCAGCACCACAGGCGAGGCCGGCACCATGGCAGCGCTCTTGAGCAGGATCTGCCCGGCTCCGGCGGTCATGACGCCCGGCAGGGTCCAGCCAGGAATCGGCATCGGCCGCTCGAAGGCGCCTGTGGCGATCAACAGGTGACGCCCTTGCAAGACTTCGGCACGGCCCTCGATCAGGTAATGCACCTCGCATTGCGACGTCACCTGCCAGATGGCCGCGTTGGGAAGATAGCGGGCACCGCATTGCAGAAAGTCGGCGGCCAACTTCGCCCCGGCCACGTAGTCGTCACCCAACACCGCGCGGCTGCGTAGATCCGCCTGGAGCACCTGGCGATAAATCTGTCCACCCGGGCTGGCCTGCTCATCCAGCACAACCACGGACAAGCCTTGGGCCCGGGCTTCGAGCGCAGCGCTCATGCCCGCCGGGCCAGCGCCGATGATAATCAGGTCGATGGCTGCGTTACTCATCGCCGCCCTCCTCCCGCAGTGCCAGGCAAGCGGCACCGTGTTGGCGGCGCACGCGCATGCCGGCACGCACCGGCACCAGGCACGCCTGGGCATTGGCTTGGCCGTCCACCTCCACCAGGCACTCGAAACACACGCCCATCATGCAGTAAGGTGCGCCGGGACGAGCGTTGATGGCGCTCTCGCGAGTGTGGCGGATGCCGCAGCCCAGCAGCGCCGCCGCCAGGGATACATCGGCGGGCACCGTCAGCGGCGTGCCTTCGAATTCGATTTGCACGGTGTGATCTCCCAAGGCCAGTGGCCGGAACAGACGATCAGCCGACATGGCGCACCTCGGCTTGCCGGTTGAAACGTTGCAACCCGAATGGCTGCACCGCCAGATCATCGAATTCACCGGCAATCCATGGCGCCAGACGCAACGCATGGGCAGCGGCCAGGGTCACGCCGCTGTGGCAGCTGACAATCGACAAGCCCGGGCGGCCTTGAGGCGTTTCGTAGATCGGAAAGCCGTCGGCGCTCATCACCCGCAGCGCACCCCAGGCCCGCACCAGCCGGACCTGGCCCAACCGTGGGAAACACTGCACCGCGCGCCGGGCAATGGCGGCCATGACCTGGCTGCCGGTGCCGTCATCGAAGCCCGCCGACTCATGGGAGTCGCCCAGTTGCAGCGTGCCTTCGTCGGTCTGGCGTACATAAGTGGTGGGGTATTGCAGAAAGGGTTCGAGCCGCTCCGTGACGAGGATCTGCCCGCGGTTCGGTTGCACCGGCACGTCCAACCCGACCATGGCCCCTAGCGCCCGATTGCCGAGGCCGGCGGCCAGCACATCCTGACGGGCGGACCAGCGCTTCTCTCCAGCCCGCAGTTCGAAACCCGTTGCACCTGCGTCGAGCGCGTCGACGTGATGGCCGTTGATGAGCCTGACCCCGCGCGACTGGCAGGCGGCGTAGAGCGAGCGCAGCAGCTTGAGCGGATTGACGTGGCCGTCCATGGGCGAAAAACAGCCGCCGACCACATCCGGCCCAATGCCCGGCAAACGGGCGCGCAGTTGCGCATTGTCCAGCAGTTCAAAGGGGTAGTCGCCAGTAAGGGCTTCGCGCAGCCAACCCAGCCGATGGCTTTCCTCGGCCATTTCCCCGTCGCTCAGGCACAACTGAAAGCCGCCCTGTTGGCGCAGATGAATGTCGATGCCGGTATCGGCGTGCAGCGCCGCAGCAAACCGAGGCCAGAGCGCCACCGATTCTCGCGTCCATTGCGCATACGGGCTCATGCGGTAGCCCTTGCCCTGGACCCAGAGCAAACCGAAGTTGCCCCGGGCGGCGCGAATGGCGTCGTCGCCTTCGTCGAGCACGCTTACCTGGCGTCCGAGCAAGGCCAGCCCATAGGCGACGGACATCCCCACCAGGCCTCCCCCCCCGTCAATGCCATCAGTTTTTTGCATGGCTTTCTTATCGCTGTTTTCGACGCCCATCATTCAATCAGGCGCCAGCCCATGGCTGGATCAATTGGTTGCGATCGATCCTAGGGCGCTGACAACGTCTTGAAAAATGCTTTATTTTGGCAATCTCATGTTTTTTTGTTATGGATAGGTCCGCACCATGAACCTCCGTCAATTGGAAGCTTTTCGCGCCGTGATCCTGGGCCAGACCGTGACCCGCGCCGCCGAACTGCTGCACATCTCGCAACCGGCGGCGACCCGGTTGATCGCCAGCCTGGAAGAGGACATCGGTTTCAGCCTGTTCGACCGAGTCAAGGGGCGGCTGCAACCCACCGCCGAGGCCATGACCCTGTATCAGGAAGTGCAACGTTCGCTGCTGGGCGTGGAACGCATTGCACGGACCGCCCAGGACATCCGCACGCTCAAGCGCGGCTCACTGCACATTGCCTGCGCACCCGCCATGGGCTTGTCATTCGTGCCTCGGGCGATTGCCGCGTTCATGGCCGAACACGATCAGATGCAGATATCGCTGGTGGTGCATTCGTCCCGGGAAGTTGTGGACCTGGTGGTGGGCCAACGCTGCGACCTGGGCCTGATCGTGCTGCCCAACACCTACCCCAGCCCCCGTGCGGAAAAACTGCTGGCGACGCGCATGCTTTGCGCCCTGCCCGCCGGCCATCGCTTGCAGGACCAAGAGACGATCCGTCCGGAAGACTTGCAGGGCGAACCGTTCATTTCCTATCCCCAGTCGATTGCCTCGCGCCAGCAGATCGATGCGATCTTCGCCGCCCATGGCGTGGACCGTGTACTGCGCCTGGAAACCCAACTCTCGCTGCCCATGTGCGTGCTGGTCGAACAAGGCCTGGGCGTGGCGCTGGTGGACGCCATCAGCGCTGTCGAATATCGCGGCCAGGGCATCGTCTTTCGCGCCTTCGAGCCGGCGATAGAAATGGACTTCAGCATGCTCCTGCCCATCCAGGGCCCGGTTTCCAGGCTGCAAGCCACTTTTCTGGAGCACATGCGGCGCTTCATCGAAGCGCAGGTGCCGGCGGCCTATCGGTTCTGAACGGATCACCTGAGCCGCCCAATGGATCCACTAATGTAGCCAATCGTCCATTCTCACAGCAAAATCGTTGACAACTAAATTAGTTAAGAGAGTTAATGGATCCACAAACAAGAACAATCCGCCTGGAGATCCGTCATGTACCCCAAGAACGCCTGGTACGTTGCCTGCACCCCCGATGAAATCGCCGACAAACCCCTGGGTCGCCAGATCTGTGGTGAGAAGATGGTTTTTTACCGGGGGCACGAAGGCAAGGTCGCAGCCGTGGAAGACTTCTGCCCCCACCGCGGCGCTCCGCTCTCCTTGGGCTACGTCGAAAACGGCAACCTGGTGTGCGGCTACCACGGCTTGGTGATGGGCAGTGATGGCAAGACCGTCGAGATGCCGGGGCAACGGGTACGGGGATTTCCCTGCAACAAGACCTTTGCGGTGCAGGAACGGCATGGCTTCATTTGGGTCTGGCCCGGTGACCAGGCGCTGGCCGATCCGGCACAGATCCATCATCTGGAATGGGCCGAAAGCGATGAATGGGCCTACGGTGGCGGTCTGTTCCATATTCACTGCGACTATCGCCTGATGATCGACAACCTGATGGACTTGACCCACGAGACTTACGTCCACGCCTCGAGCATCGGCCAGAAGGAAATCGATGAAGCGCCGCCGGTAACCACCGTCGAGGGCGATGAAGTAGTCACCGCCCGCCATATGGAAAACATCATGGCTCCGCCGTTCTGGCGCATGGCCTTGCGCGGCAACAACCTGGCCGATGACGTGCCGGTGGATCGCTGGCAGATCTGCCGTTTCACCCCGCCCAGCCACGTACTGATCGAAGTGGGCGTGGCCCATGCCGGCAATGGCGGCTATCACGCTGCACCGCAATTCAAGGCGTCGAGCATCGTGGTGGATTTCATCACACCGGAAACCGAGACCTCGATTTGGTACTTCTGGGGCATGGCCCGGCACTTCCAGCCGCAGGATGAAGCCCTCACCGCGTCCATTCGCGAAGGCCAGGGCAAGATTTTCAGCGAAGACCTGGAAATGCTCGAACGCCAACAGCGCAACCTGCTGGACCATCCGCAGCGCAACCTGCTCAAGCTCAACATCGATGCCGGCGGCGTGCAGTCCCGTCGGGTGCTGGAGCGCTGGATCGCACGGGAGCGCGAGGCTCAAGCCGGGTTGATCGCCAGTACTCATCAGCCGCAACTGGCGGAGCAACGGCCATGATCGAAGTCCAGGTCACGGCGCGAAACAGCGAAGCCCTCGATATTTGCAGCTACGAGCTGACCCGGGTCGACGGCGAGCCATTGCCCGCCTTTACCGCCGGTGCCCATATCGACGTGCACCTGCCCGGCGGGCTGATTCGCCAGTACTCGCTGTGCAACCATCCCGAGGAACAGCACCGCTACCTCATCGGCGTGCTCAAGGACCCGGCGTCCCGCGGTGGTTCGCGCAGCTTGCATGAACTTATCCAGCCCGGCATGCGCTTGCACATCAGCGAACCGCGCAACCTGTTTTCGCTTGCTCCCCACGCCCGGCGCAGCCTGCTGTTTGCCGGCGGCATCGGCATTACGCCAATCCTGTGCATGGCCGAGCATCTGGCCCAGAGCGGTGCGGCGTTCGAGTTGCATTACTGCGCCCGTTCGCGGGACCGTGCGGCCTTCGTCGAACGCCTGCGCCAGGCCCCTTACGCCGACCGGGTCTTCCTGCATTTCGATGAAGCACCCGAAACCCTGCTGGACGCCGCCAAGGTGCTGGCCGCCCCCGCTAGCGACCTGCACCTCTACGTGTGCGGGCCCGGAGGTTTCATGCAGCACGTCCTCGACACCGCCAAGAGCCAGGGCTGGCAGGAAGACTGCCTGCACCGCGAATACTTCGCCGCCGCCCCCACCGACACCCGCGCCGATGGCAGCTTTTCGGTCAAGCTCGCCCGCAGTGGCCAAGTGTTTGATGTACCGGCGGACCGCAGCGTGGTGCAGGTGCTGGAGAGCCATGGCATCGAAATCCCGATCTCCTGTGAACAAGGCGTGTGCGGTACCTGCCTGACGCGGGTGCTGGAAGGTGTGCCGGAACATCGGGACATGTTTCTGACCGAAGCTGAGCAGGCCTGCAACGACCAGTTCACCCCGTGCTGCTCCAGGTCGAAGACACCGGTGTTGGTCCTCGACCTCTAACACCAGACAACACGGAACCCTGTGGTGGGCTTGCTCCACAGTGTTTACCGTGGATCAATCTGTGCCGTGATGGCTGGGAAAGCTTTTGTGGCGAGGGAGCTTGCTCCCGCTTGAGTGCGCAGCGCTCATCGCTTTTTTGGGGCCGCTGCGCGCCCCAGCGGGAGCAAGCTCCCTCGCCACAGGACCGTGCGGTTCCCAATACCTTGTGGGTATCCAACATCACCGCAAACTGACCCACCGCTTTCGCGAGCAGGCTCGCTCCCACAGGGGATTTGGAGTGGATACGAATATTGCAATCACCAGGCGCCGAGGCGGTCACTCCGAACGCAGGATCACCTTCATTCGCTCATCAGCCAGTGGCGAGCCGAACACCTCGGCGTAGCGCAGGGTCGCATTGGCATGCTCGCGCATGATCGCCTCGGCGCGGCCGCTCTGGCGGTTGATCAGTGCGTCGAACACGGAATGGTGTTGCATATGGGCATAGTTGAAACGGCGAAACTCACCTGCCATGTTCTGGCGATCCACCGCCAGGGCGGTGACTGAGGCGAATGGCAAATGATCGTTGCGGGCCAGGGCATCGGCGATCGCCGGGTTGTGGCTGCCTTCGACGATCACTTGGTGAAAGCGCATGTTGAGGTCGTGATAGACCTCCAGGTCGTCCTCGGTGACGTAGCCTTTGGCGAACAATTCATCGCCCTGTACCAAGCATTGCTCAAGCGTCGCGCGGGCTTCTTCGGACAAACCATGCTCGGCTGTCTGCCGTGCCGCCAAGCCTTCCAGCACGCCACGCACCTCCACGGCCCCAGCAATTTGCTCGGCGCTGACCGAACGCACCTGGAAACCGCGCCCACCAAAACGCACGAGCAACCCATCCTGCTCCAGGGTGCGGAACGCCATGCGCACCGGCATGCGCGAAACACCGAACAACTCGGCTGTAGGGATTTCCATCAAGCGCTCGCCGGCGGCCAGCTCACCCGAGGCGATCATCTTGCGCAGCGCAACCAGCACCGTTTGGCCGGGCTTACTCATCCAGGCGATTCCAGAAAAAAGAAGCCGTCATAGTAGAAGGCTTGGCCCAGCGTGTCACGGCAAGGCACGGGGCCGCGATAAAGCGGGTGGCAACCACCTTGGCTGCCACCGCTGGGGCTCAAATGCCCGCCAGTTCCCGCAACTGCGCCACCGTCTGCTCGTCCACCGTAATCCCCTGCTCATTGGCTTTGCCGCGCTCGCGATGACGACGGTCGCCCGGCAATCGTCGCAACCCGACGCCATGCATCTGCCTGACCAGTTCCCGGCTGCGCTCGGCGAAGTCTTGCCCGGCGGGCTTGCTGGGGTCGATCACGATCAACAGCTGGCCGGTCCATGGCGTCGTGGCGCCCGGATGATTGCTCCAATCGAATTCGAAAGAAAAATTGCCCCCCGTCAGCGCCGCCGCCAGCAACTCGACCATCATCGACAACGCCGAGCCCTTGTGCCCGCCAAACGGCAGCAGCGCGCCGCCTTCGAGGATCGCCTTGGGGTCGCGGGTCGGTTGGCCAAGGCTGTCCACGCCCATGCCCGGCGGCAACAACTCGCCGTTGCGCGCGGCAATCTGCACGTCGCCGTGGGCGATGGCGCTGGTGGCCAAGTCGAAGACAATCGGCTCACCGTCGGCCCGTGGCGCGGCGAAGGCAATGGGATTGGTACCGAATAATGGACGGTCCGCGCCATGGGGCACCACGCACGTCATGCTGTTGACCACACTCAGTGCCACCAGGCCTTCGTAGGCAAACGGCTCGACATCCGGCCAGAGCGCCGCGAAGTGATGGGAGTTGCGAATGGCCAGGACAGCGATACCGGCGCTGCGGGCCTTTTCCACCAACAATGGGCGCGCGGCGGCCAGGGCTGGCTGGGCAAAGCCGTTGCCGGCATCCACCGCGACGAACCCTGAGGCGACGTCTTCGACCACCGGCACGGCCTTGCCGTTGACCCAGCCGCTGTTCAGCGTCGAGACATACCCGGGAAGGCGAAACACCCCATGACTGTGGGCGCCGTCGCGCTCGGCCCCGGCGCAGTTTTCAGCCAGGCACCGGGCGACTTCGGTCGAGGTGCCATGACGCAGGAAAATCTTCTCCAGCAAACTCACCAGAGCATCGAAAGACAGGGTGCGAGAAGCAGCGTGATCGGATGGCGCAGACATCTGAAGCTCCGGAATGATTGTTGGAGGTAGCAACAGCGTGAAGGACCCGCCCGGTGATTAAACACCGTTTCAGGCGCGGGCTGTCAATCCTTGCCCGTGGCGGCGGCCCGGCAAGCCAGGAAACCAGCGTGCGGTAACTATGTACCACCTTTGCTCGTTCGTCGTTGCCTAGTCTGGCGGCTCCCTCATTGTTCGCACCGCCTCGCGGTGCCTTGATCGAGATGCAACGATGCCCACTGAAGACATGCCACTTTTATTTCCCGAGGTCTTGGCTGCCGCCACACCGGACGAATTGATCGCAACCCACGGCTTGACGCAGGAAGACCTCGATTGGCTGCAGCATGTTTCCCTGCCCAGCCACACACTGCGCACCGCACAAACCCCACCGATGGCCGCCGAAACGATCCTGCTTGCGGCCGAGGGTAAATCCCCGATTCCGCTGGCCGGCTGTTTTATCCTCAGGGTCTCGACAACGGCTGACGCAGAGGACACCGAGGCGGCGTACCTCTATACGCCGCAAGGTGGAATTACAAAGTTCGCCAATCGGCAAGCCGTCGAGAAAAAAATTGACGAGATGTTGCGCAACCCTACGGCGCGCGACGACCTGTTTCGGTTCCTGTCGCTCTCCCAGCGCAGGGAACTCAACAGCACACCCACCCTCAGGCAGGACAGGGGCACGATCAGCGGCGACGTGTTCAAGGCTCAGATCGAATCCATCGAACACGCCCAAGACCTTAATGCCCGATCCATGGTGAATGAGCTGATCCAACTGCCTTCGCTCGCCTCCATGCTGGATCAGGTACTCAGCGAGATCCTTCCGGACCTGGATCACGGACAGGCCCGCGTGGCGCTTCGAAAACGCGGTCACCTGAGCGATCCGACAGCGATACCGGTCACTGAAAGCGTTTCATTGAGCGACGCGGTCCTGATCTATTTCCACAATCAGGGCTGGCCTCCCGGGTATGAAGCCGACCTGTCGCATCCCGATACAAGCGCTTCGTCCCACAATGCGCAGCAGTGGGAAAACATAGTGAAGACCACGGCCGCCAAGCTGATCCCGGCGTTTACGGAATGCCTCAATGCCTATTGGCAGGCGCGTAGCGCCTTCTATATTCCTCGCCGCCAATTACTGTCTCTGTTCATCGAGGAGGCGTTGCGGGCAACTATTTTGATCCAGCGGGAAAAAAAACAACTGACCGAAAGGCAAAGTCGAGAACTGCTTCGGCTATTCCGGCCGTCTCGCCGGGACGAGGCACTTTTATTTATCGAAACGATCCGGTTCTGGGAATATGAGCCCAATGACGTGGCACTCGCGGGGTCCTTGATGATTAGCGGCGAGGGTCATTATCTCTACACCCCCGGCTACCCTCTTCAGAAAGTGGAAAATCACCTGGGGTTCAAACAGGCCTTGCTCGGTATGCCGGCTACTGTCGAACGAAAGGAAACGCTCTATAGCCTTCTCAGCCTGGAAGACCGTAACCGATTCCAGAGTTTTGACGACCCGCAGGTTTCGGGTAAACCGGTGGCCTTTCCGATCGCCGAATCCCTGGCCAGCGCCATCATCGACAAACAGGTGGGGAACCTGCACTACGCACTGGAAATGTCGCGCCAGGCCGCAGTCGACATCCACTCGCTTATCGACAAGGCGCTGGATATACGTGCGTTCATCAACAAAAGCCTTTTGAGTCAGCCATCCGCCGGACATTGGGGGACGCATCCCGCGTTTCATGGCGACCTGCGCCCATCCAACTTCCTGGCCGATCAAATGGAAAGAAAAATCAAGAGCTATACCGATGTCGAGGACGCTTTCGACGGCCTCTTTAGTCAATTACCGACATCTGCCGACGTTTCGCTGCTCAACCCCCTCAGGCCGCTGCAGGCGGAACTGACCAATGTTTATTCCTTGGGCATCCGTGCCGAGGCCGAACTCAGGGCGCTTGATTCGAGCCTGCCGCCGATTGCAAATGATCTGATCAAAACGGTTTTTGCCTACGACCCGGACTACCCGGACCGTTCGCAACGCACAACCGTCAGGGGCTTTCGGCCAGACGTCTATTCGTTGAAGCTCGCATGCAGCGAAGAAGGTCGAACGGTTCAGTTGCCTCTCGCCAGTTGTTTTCTATTAACCGAGCGTGGCGGACTCGATACGCCCCACTCAGGCATGGCCATTCTGTGGACGCCCGCCGAGGGCGTGCAGGCTTTTTCGTCCGTTGATAGCGCCACTCAGAGATTGAATCAACGTCTGCTCGACTCTCAAAGACGCTTTGGCTTGCTGGAAAATCTCACTGCCCCTCAACGCTTGCCCCATAGGCGCTACCAGCTCCTTGCTTATGAACTGATCGAAGACAATGTGCTGGTCAATCGGATGCGTTCATTCATCAAATACTTCGAGGCCGAGTACGGCTATCTGAGCACATTGAGAGCCGGCGATTGGCGACTTACCGGGCCGGCCTTGATCAAAAGTCTTCAGGCGCTCCTGCACAAAGGAGCGCCCACCAATCTGAAGCGCGCCACCTCTCTTGCCCAGGCAATTAAACGCCAGCAGAAACTGCCTGCCTGGCTTGGCACGGCCCCCCTTGAAGAAAGGCGTGTGCACGTAGAAGTGATTGAGCAATATAAAAACAGCGTGTCCGACGGCAAGGATTACCTGGACGGCATCGAGCCCCTGGGCACCTATGTGCGCAAAAAACTGCAAGCGCTATTGGACGCGCGCTTTCCTGGGAAAAACCTGGACCCCGACACCGTCCGGATTACGCCCAACCTGGCGATCGTTGGGCCAGCCAGTTCATTGACCAACTTTGCGTTGAATCACATCGATGTGACCGAGAAGGGTTTCAAGGTTTCGTCAACCTCCACGCAGCCATTGCCTGACGGTTTTAACGAAATGGCGGTACGGCAAATCTTGTTGTCCCTGGAAATCCCGACCACTTATAAACACTACGTAACCGAAGCCCTTTCCGGGCCAACGGCAGCCGTAAAGTCCAGAAAGCGGCGCTTTCACCAACAACTGCCGTGGCAACTGTTGCAGTACGCGCACGCACGGTATCTGCAGCAACACCTTTCCCCGACGGCATTCGACCTGTTTCGGCAAGTCATGGATATGCCGGACGCCATCGCTCGTCAAGCCGTCGAGGGCTTTAGCGCCTGCTTTCGCCCTGTGGAGCTGATCAAGACCGAAGGCGCTGCCGCGATCAAAGCGTTGGGGCTTTACCTGTTCAGTTCGGTTAACGATGCAACCAGCCCTCATGTCCTGTATTCGCCCTACCATGACGGGGATCTGCTACAAGAATTCGAAAATGAAGAGCGTATCGTCGCTGCATTCAATACCCCCGGTGCGCTCCAGGATTTGCTGATTCGCCGGCTTCCCAAGGCGCAACAAGCCACGTTTAAAAATCTCTTTGCGTCCACCCGGGGGAGATCATCGGAGGTGACCCTGGGCTTCAGTCCCATCAATACCAATGTTCTGCACACGCTGTATGACGACAACGTCGCGTTACTGGCAGATATGTTGACCGCGCAAACCCAGAACCACCGTCAGTCTGATTGGGCAACAGCCCTCCATCTGTTCAGCACCGGCGTCAGGATGCTGGGGAAACAGTTACCGGCCAAATTATCCTTTCTGGACACACTTTGGGAAAGCTACCAGGACTTCAAGGATTCCGCCGAAGACTTGCAGCAGCATGATTGGAAAAGCGGATTGCACAACTTCATCGCTGGCGCCGCGGAGATGGTTTCACTTGGCTTTTTGAATCGCGCCGATACATTCGGCCTTCTTGACCCCATCGAACCGGTTTCGGCGAGCGCCCCGTCACCGCTGAATTGGAAGGACATCGCCTGCACGGCTTCGGCCCGCACCGACTTGCAAGTCTTCGAAGCGTTGGATGTCAGTCTCTCGGATCTTCAACTCAATGTGATGGACGGAACCTACAGGGCAGTGGAAACCGGCAAGCGCTACATTCCCCTTGCCGGCAAGGTCTATCAAGTGGCAAAAGCCGGCCTGGCCTGGCGAATCATTCACGACGACGGCGAAGGGCCGTTAGTGAAGTATTCGCCTGATGACTGGACATGGGCGATTGACCCGCAGCGCCAGACGATTCGCTTTGGCAAGGCCGGGTCGAAAATGGCCGTCACCTACAGTGATTTCAAAGCCAAGGGGACATTGAACATCGAGGCACGGGGCATGGCTGAGATACGTAGAAAATACCCATATCGTGCCAATACGATTGTTCAAGCGCTGGCGACCGCACGGCTCTACTGCTCCAATGCCTTGCAAAACCTTGAGCAACTTAAACGGCAGGTGCTATCAGGCTCGCGGTTGGATACTTACCTGAAATCGTTCTTCAACGTAAACGTGGTAGACCCCCGGCTTGTAGGGAAAATAGACACAGCGATTTCACCGATCTGCCAAGCACTGGCCGACCCGACCTGGGAATTGCAACATGCGGACCAAATCGTTGTTGGCAGCCTGAAACATCTGGCGGACAGGGCCACGGCGTTTGTACTCGAACCTGAAGCGCGGGGAAGAATTTATATCACACAGTTTTTCTTTGACCTGGGTCTGGATTGGTATAAAAGCATCGTCCCCGATTCCTTTGATGTTGATGCTCACGCCCAGGGCGCGACATTTATCCACGAAATATCCCATCAGTTGTTCAATACGCTCGATATTATCTATCTCGATGCGCCGATGCCGTTCCTGGATTTGATTTCAACAGCAACTCATTTGGGAAAAGTGAAATATGAACTGCAAAAAGAACTGCAACAGGACGGGCTTTCATTAAGCACCCCAAAATCAAAACTATTTACGCAGTGGGATGAGAACGACAATACCTACAAAGGCCTGGAGTTTTTCCCCCGAGAGAAGGAGACGGTGAAGGAAATCCTGAAAATAACAGGGACCCGCAACATGAACGAAGCACGTGATGCTTTCCTCGACCCCCTTTTACCGGACAAGCGGATCGACGTCATACTCCGCAATGCCGACTCCATTACCCTGTTGATCTGCGAACTAGGGCGCCAGCTCGACCAGCGCCGCTCTGCCCATTGATCTTTTTTTCACGTCGATCATGCAACAGTGACACGAGAAACAACGCTCGATACGACGATAAAAAAACCGTTCTTTAGTGCGCAAACGCCATCACCGCTGTTCTCGACAGCGGTGGTGGAAGGTTAGAATGCGGCAAATCAGGACGAAACAATGACCGAACATACCCTCTCGGAAGCCGAATACGACGCCATCACCGATGCCGCTGCCCATTGGTGCATGCGTCTGCATGCCGTCGACTGCACCGATGCCGAACGGCAGGCGTTCCAGCAATGGCACGATGCCGATCCGCTGCATGCGTTCGAATACGAAGCCATGTTGGAAATCTGGGAGGTGGCCGATCATCTGCCGCGCGTCGAGCCAGCAGCCCCCGCCCCAGCGTCCAGGCTCCGGTCGCGTTGGAGCCGGTTGGCTGTCGCCGCCGCGATGCTCGTCGTGGGCCTGCCCGTGGCCGCCTACACCGGCTGGAATCTGGGCTGGGTTGCCAATTCCTACGAGCGATTCGAAGCCGGCACGAGCGTCCGCCAGATCACGCTTGACGACGGCAGCCAGGTCGAACTCAACCTGGGCAGCGAGCTAACCTTCGCCAACTACAAAAACGAGCGCCGGGTGACGTTGAAAAAAGGCGAGGCGTTTTTTGACGTCACCCATGACAAACAGCATCCATTTGTCGTGCGCGCCGGCCAAGGCCAGGTGCGGGTGACCGGGACGCGCTTCAACGTCTGGATGTACCAGGACCAGGTGCGGGTCACGCTGGTGGAAGGTTCGGTCAAGGTCATCAGCAACCAGGCGCTCACCCATAACGGCCTGCAACTTTCGCCGGGCATGCAAGCGAGCTACAAGGCGGGCGCCCACCAACCGCAAGTCCGCGAGACCGATCCCAACGACAGCTCGCTGGCGTGGCGCAACGGCAAGTTGGTGTTGGATAACCTTGCCCTGAGCGATGCGCTGCCGCTGATCACCCGCTACCTCGACCGTCCCGTCATGCTCGCTGACAACAGCACCGGCGGCCTGCGTGTCGGGGGTGTCTACAACATCGGCGAAGTACAGAACCTTGTGGCTTCGTTGCCGAAAGTCCTGCCGGTCTACCTGACGCAGAATAAGGACGGCAACCCGGTGCTCAATCCCATCGGGCAACGGCCGGTTCAATAACTGAAAAGGCCTCTTTGGGAACGAAATTCTGTTCACTTAAAGGGAATGACGAACCTGTGGCGGGGGGGCTTGCTCCCGCTGGGCTGCGCAGCAGACCCAATTGTGAGCGCTTCGCGGTCAAGCGGGAGCACGCGGCCTCGCCACGGGTTGGCGGAACGCCGAAGGTACCACCGCGGGTAGTGGGT
>NZ_JABAEE010000006.1:114400-120132 GCF_023701885.1 Pseudomonas sp. CG7
CATTCCCCACCCGGGGCGGCGGGTCGTGGCGGCGGTTGGGCGGCTCCGCTGCCCCTTGGGTGAGCGCTTCGCGCTCAAGCGGGAGCAAGCTCCCTCGCCACGGGTTTGCCGAACGCCTCAGGTACAACAGCGGTTATTGCGTCGCCACCCTGCCCGCCTCATCCCGCTCACGAATAATCAGGACCTGATACTGTGGATCAGCCTTGATCTGCTGTTCGGTGAAGGGCAGCACACTCCACTGTTTCTGCGAAAACGCCTGGGTCTGGTCGGCCGAATAAGGCGAAGCAGGGTCGCTGGAAATGGAGAACGCCAACAGCCCCTGGGCTTGTGGACCTTTATCGTCAAACGTCACCACTTGCAGGTAGCTGGTGCCGCTGACCACCTCTCGCTTGCCGTTCGCCCCCGGCACGCTCTGGATCGCGTTATAGATGCCCAGCTCCCCGGGGCCGCCGTGGATCGGTGTCTGTCGGGCGCCACTGCTGGCCACCTGGACGTCTTGCCATCGGCTGTCCTTCGACAACCCGGCAGCCTTCACCGCCTCCACCGAGGCCAACATGGCTTCGCGCACGGCCTTGAGCACAGGCGGCCGCTCAATCGCCAGGCCGCGCGGGGTGCGTTGCGGATCCTTGGGATCGAACGCGACGCGCCATGAGTCAGGCAGCGCCTGCAGCCGTTCCATGATCTGCTGGAAATGCACGAACCCCAGGCCGCTATTCAAACCAGCCTTGCGATCCCAGGCCTTGAGGCTGGCACAGGCTTCGGCCAACGTCCGCGCATCGCTCCCCAGGTCACCGGCGCATACGCTGAGCAGGTCCGGCATCACCTGGTCCGCCAGGTACACCTGATCGTCCATGACCATGTGTTGCAAATCCTCCACCTTCACCGGCCCGGCCTTGGCCAACTGGCCCATCCGCTCGAGCGCAAAACGCGCGCGCAGCCCCAGTGGCTGGCCGTGCTGGCTGATCAACGGGGAATAACCGGACAAGGGTTGCGCCGGGTTGACCATCCAGGCCGAATCGTTGGAGTTCTGCACATAATCACGACGCAGCAGCTGCGGGAGCTTGTCGGCGGCATAAATGCCCTTCTGTACCGCTTTGGCATCGCTGCCCCAGGCACATTCGCTGCGAGAACCATCCAGCACGATCATCTGCAACCCGGCCCTGGGATCGCTGCACCGGGACAGTTTGTCGGCATCGACGTTCGGCACCACCGACACATTCATGTAGAGGCTTTGCCCCTGGTCGTCCACCGCCAGGGTATTGACCCAGGGAATGCCCTGGATCTCATGGACGGCGGCCTGCAAGTCCTTGAGCGTGACCGCCTTGTTCATGGCGTACCACTGGGCCAGCACCCGATCGTTTTCCAGGTTCGCGTCCCGCAGGCTGTAGGCGAACCGGTTATCCCAGTCCAGCCGGCCGGGCCATTGCACGATCGGGCCGAACTGCGAGCCATAGACCACGCGGGAAACCGTCTGCACCTGGCCGTCGGGTTGCTGGATGTCCACTGTGACCGTCTGTTGGCTCTTCGGTACGGACTTGCCATCGAGCAAGTAGCGGGTCGGGTCCTTCGGGTCGAGTTGCAGGCGGTACAGGGTGAAATGCTTGGAACTGTCGACGGTGTGGGTCCAGGCCAGGTGCTGGCTGAAACCGATGTTAATCATCGGCAGGCCTGGCAGCGCCGCGCCCATGACGTCCAGCTTGCCGGGAATGGTCAGGTGCATCTGGTAGAAACGCATGCCGCCCACCCACGGAAAATGCGGGTTCGCCAACAACATCCCACGACCGTTGAACGAGCGCTCACTGCCGATGGCCAGGGCATTGCTGCCGCGCTCCAGGGCAAAACGCTGCTGCCGGGTCGCGGCGGCAGCGAAACTCGCGGCCGGAGCGGCGGCGAGCGCGGTCGCCTTGGGCGGTTGCGCACCTGCCAGGGCTTCGGCGAATTGGCCGACGCCGCCTTCCACCAACAACCGACGGGTCAACTTGACCAAGTCCAGCGCAGTGATTGGCCGTACCCACTCGCTGGCGCACTGTTCGGGCAGGCCCTTGGCCTTGTGCTCGGCCAACGCGCGGTTGTAGCCCGCCGCATAGCCTTCGACCAATTGCTGCACTTGGGGCGTCTGGGCCTGCCAGAAACCGGAAACCGCTTGCGGCGTATTGAGCCAGTTGAAGAACAGGTCGCTGACGCGGTTCTCCCGCTGTTCGACCGTGACCTGCTCGGGCCCGAAATAACGCGAGCGCTGGGCGTTGACCGTAACAATCTCATTGGCCAGCAGGCACAGGTTGTCCTGGGCGTAGGCATAGCCGATGCCATAACCCAACCCACGCTCGTCCTGAGCCCGGATATGCGGCACGCCAAAACGGGTGCGCCGGATCTCGGCACTGGCCTGCGCCCCATCGTCCTGCGCATAGACCACAGGGCTGAGCCCGAGGGCGATCCCTAGAAAAGCGCCTGTAAGGCCAACCCTCGATAACTGCCCGGACATTCTCACGTTCTCTCCTGATGAAAACCGCAAAAACCAGAACGGCTACCGCTGCGCCTGTAGACAACACTCGGCCCGCCTGGGAAATCACACCCCGCATGCTGAACCGGAATGTGCCTACCTTGAAAACGAACCGGATAAAAAAAAATTAATGGCCTGGCGCCGCTTGAGCACGGGGGTTTGACGAAGCCGGGGCAATTTTTTCACATCGCCGCCTTCATGATTGCCCATCCTCGTTCGTCCTATAACAGGAGAGTATTCGTGACCTTTTCTGATCAGGCTGGTAAGGAGTTTCTGCATGCGTAACGCGCAACTGCCCATGGAGGGCAAGCCAAGGCCGACCGGCGTCTCGCTGAATGCCACCCACCGTGAATTCGACAGGCCGCCAGAGCGCGGCGGCAACGACCACATCAGGCGCCTGCTCAAGAGCTTCGGGCTCAGGACCAGCCTGATTCGCCTCAAAGTTATCGATGCGCTGCTCAAGGCCGCCCACGAAAACCGCTGCCTGGGCGTGCGTGGTGTGCACAGCCAGTTATTGGGGCTGGACATTCCGTTGTCCTTTCTCAGCGTGCGCGAGGTGTTGAAGCGCCTGTGCAGCGAGGGCGTCGTGACCCTCAACCCCGATAAAAGCTACCGCCTGCACCCCAGCGCGATGGCCGTGCTCGAAGCCGAGGATTGAACCCGGCGCTCAGGGCTTGACCTTGCGCCGCATCACGCCGTTGATCACCACCACGATGACCGCCACGGCAATGGCGATGTATTGAAACAGCTGCTCGCTGATCATGCCCTGGCCCTGCATCCAGGACAGCCCCAGCATGATTGCCAGGACGACGAGAACGATCAGAATCGAGTATTTCAAACGTTGCGAATGAGTCATTGCCAATTTCCTGAATGTATCCGTTCTGTATCCAAAGGCTGCCAGGTCCATACCGTATTGCCGGAATGACAGGCTGCCAAGGGGGCATCATGGTACAGCCGAAGGCAAGTCTTCGTGCAATCCCCTCGTTTTATTCCTTGACCGACTGACCTCTAAAGCTGCATCACCCCAGGCCGATACAATCAGGACTGCCCATCCGCCTGCTCCAGAAAGTCGCCTTCGTGCAAGGATTTCCACATGCCCTCATTCCGAACGATTCAGGCTCGCTACACCCTGTTCCTGGTCATTTTCATGCTGGTGTTGTCCCTCCTGACCGTGGTGGGCATCAGTTACCTGGTGGCGCCCAAGCTGCGCCAGACTGAAGAGCAAGTGGCGCTGAACCGCATCGCCGAGGTTGCCGAGCAGATCCAGGGCGAACTGAACAAGGTGCAGGCGCAGCAACGCAGCATCACCCAGACCATCCCGTTGCTCGACAGCGATGCCATCGACAAAGTATTGCCGGGGCTGGTTGACCAGTACGGCGAGTTGAAAGTATTCGGCGGCGGGATCTGGCCGTTGCCCAACCAGCGGGCCGAGGGACGTAGCAAGTTCAGCACGTTCTGGCATCGCGATGCGTCCGGCAAGCTGGTGGTCAATACCTTCTGGAACAGTGACGCCGCGCCCAACTATTACGAGCAACCCTGGCACAAGGGCGGCATGGCCACGCCGCCTGGCAAATGCGCCTGGGCCGCAGCCTATAAAGACGACGCCAGCGCCGAGCCCCGCACCAACTGCGCCATGGCCATCCAGAAGAATGGCGTGCCTTACGGCGTGTCCACCATCGACGTGACCCTGGGCTTCTTCAACGACCTGATTGCGCGCAAGGAAGCCGACCTGAGCGCCGAAATGCTGATCGTCGAAGGCGACGGCAAGATCATCAGCAACAGTTCGCGCATCAGCGGGCCGATCGTGTTGAAGACTATCGGCGACCTGGCGGCATCCTCGCCATTCGCTGCCCAGGTCAAGGCAGGCCTGGCCAAGCGTGACCAGCCGTTGCAGCGGGTCGAGTTCGACAACAAGGGCGAGGCCAGCACCTTCTTCATGCGCCCTATCGAAGGTTCGCCGTGGTTCCTTGCCACTGCGCTGCCAACCCGACTGATCACCGCCCAACGCGACGATGTGCTGAACACCTTGAGCCTGCTGCAGATCCCAATGGTGATCCTGTTGGTGTTGATGCCACTTTACGCGATCCGCCAATTGACCCCCCGCATGAAGGTGCTCAAAGGCAACATCGACGCCTTGTCCACGGGCGATGCCGACCTGACCCGACGCATCATCATCCGGGCCGAGGATGAATTGGGCGCGATCGGTCATTCGGTCAACCGCTTCATCGCTTACCTGCAAGGCATGATCGGTGAAGTCACCCAGGCCACCGGCGCCATGGCGTCGAGCCTCGGCGATCTGCAGCGGACCTCGGCCCACACCAGCGAAATCCTGATGCGCCACGCCTCGGAAACCGACCAGACCGTGACCGCCATTACCCAGATGAGCTCCACGGCCGAAAGCGTCGCGCAAAACGCCGCCGAGACCGCCGCGTTCACCCAACGCGCCAACGAGCATGCCGACCGCTCCCGCGTGGTGGTTGGCGAGGCCTCCAACAGTGTGGTGGCGCTGATCGATGAGGTGGCCAGCGCCACCCGCAAGGTCGAGAGCATGCAACAGGACGCCCAGCGCATTACCGAGATCCTTGGCGTGTTCGGCGCCATCGCCGGGCAGACCAACCTGCTGGCCCTCAACGCCGCCATCGAAGCCGCCCGGGCCGGTGAGCAAGGCCGTGGTTTTGCCGTGGTGGCCGACGAGGTCCGCGCCCTCGCCGCTCGCACCCAGGCCAGCACCTCGGAAATCAACGAAATGCTGACCCGCCTGACCCAGGGCGTGAGTTCGTCGGTCTCGGCCATGGAAAACACCCAGGCCAGCTGCCAGTCGGCCGCCGATGCGACGTCACGGGTGAACTCGGGCCTGGACGAAATGGCCGGCTCGGTCAGCCAGATCAACAGCCTGAGCACCCAGATCGCCACCGCCGCCGAGCAACAGAGCGCGGTGACCGAGGAGATCAATCGCAGCATGGTGCAAATCCGCCACATGGTGGAGGAACTGGTGGAAAGCGGCTTGGCCAGCGAAGCCAATACCCGGCAACTGCTGGAAGCCAATACCCGGGTGAATGCGATCATGGGACGGTTCAAGGTGCGCTAAGGCGACACGCAAATTCCAGATCTGCCCTCCTGTGGGAGCGAGCTTGCTCGCGATGAGGTCCTGACGAAGGCAAAGAAGATAGTGTGCTGACAGGGTTGATGAGGGCCTCACGCAGCCCCGCGGGTTATGTGGGGGCGCGCGGGG
>NZ_JABAEE010000070.1:0-33308 GCF_023701885.1 Pseudomonas sp. CG7
ATGAGACAGGCCTAATCCTCACGCCCCTTGAACTGGCGGATGCACCGGCGATTCAACGATTATTCCCACACAGGGAAGTGGTTCGTTACCTGGACAGCCGCGTGCCCTGGCCGTACCCGGATGACGGCGCGCTGACCTACGTGCGCGACCATGCGCTCCCCGCTGTCGCCGCCGGGCGCGAGTGGCACTGGATGATCGGTATTGCCGAGGACTCGGCACAGAGCATCGGCAGCATCAGCCTCTACGATCAGCCAGGCAACAACCGCGGTTTCTGGCTGGCACCGCAGTGGCAGGGGAAAGGCTATATGCGCGAGGCGTGCGAGGCGATCAATGCCTATTGGTTTGAAACCCTGGAACGCCCCGTCATGCAGGTGCCCAAGGCCGTGGGCAACCTGGCTTCGCGCAGGGTGTCGGAGCGCGAAGGCATGCGCATGAGCGGGACGCAGCAGGGGGAATTTGTCTGTGGGCCGTTGCTTAAAGACGTCTGGGAAATGACGCGTGAGGCGTGGCTTAAAGCGAAAGCTACATCGAGCACCTGATTCCCACGCCGGCCAGAGCCACCCATCGAGACAGTTACTGACTCGCCAACGGACGCCACGGGGTGGTCTGCAGATAAGGCCACTGTTTAAACAGTAGACCCCGCGTTGTTTCCACGCCCTGCAAGGTTTCGGTGCAATTGACCATCGCGGTAAAGCTGCGCTCGGTCAGCATGAAACTCTCCGACCCCAGCGCCTGGCACTGTTCGCTGGTACCGATTGGCTGGCAGAACATCGGTTGCATTTTTACGTCGTAGCCTTGGGACCGAGTGAATGCCTGGAACTCCGGCATGGCGAGGCGAGCCGGTGTGCCGCTCAGTGCCGGGCCTTGCCAGACGGCGGTGATGAGGCCCCTTGATGGATAGTCGCTCAGCCCCTGGACTTGCCTGGCCTCGAACAGGGCAAAACAGAACGAAGTATTGGCCGCGCTATTGCTTGCTGGCGATGTCACGGGAGCGGCCAGGGGGCGCGTCGGCGCGGCGGCTGCCGCAGGTGCAAGCGCTACCAAGGGTGCCAAGCCCGATGAGTCGCCCATTTCCACCAACGCGTCGATGGGGGCCCGGTTGCGCCACACCTTCAACGGCGCCGCGAAGCCAGGTCGAATACGACTGGCGACAGCGGTCAGCTCGGCCGGGCTGTTGACCGGGGTCCCGGCAATTTGCAAAACGATATCGCCGGCCAACATGCCCGCTTTTTCCGCGCCACTTCCTGGCATTGGCCTCACGACCAATACGCCGCTGGTAGCGGCTAAGCCAAATTGCTGAGCCACCGCCGGTGTAACGCTCGTGATGTGCAGGCCCAAGCCCCCAGACTGATTAGGTTCCGATGCGGGCATTGCCGCGGACATCCCGGGCGTCGGTGACACCGCAGCGGCAACTGGTGCTGGAGCGCTACCGGCTGAACAATCGCGTTGTCTGGCGACTTGTTGGATCACCAGGTTAACGGGATCGTCCGCCATGCTCGGATGCGTTTCCCAGCCCCGCTTGGTCGCCAGGAACGTTTCACAATCCATGGCGTAGTAGGTCGCCGGATCCTTGACCTTGCGCAGGTATTCCGCCGTTTCGGCTCGCTCGGCGGAGCTGTACATCGGGTTGACGCAAGACGCCAGGAGAGGGGAGAGCACCAGTATTGCGGCAAGGCATTTTGTCGACATGGGCTTCTCTGAGGGCGTGGCGTTCAGGCAGGTCCAGGCAAGGTACTATTTGGCCGTCATCCTGTCCAACCTCAACCAGGCACTTCGCTGCCGTGGTGATTGAGACGGGTGGCATCCGGGCAAATGTGCATTCGATATACAACTGAAAGGCACTTTGCCATGATGCGGCACGATCCACTCGAATCAATCACTGAGTAGCGAAATGTCCGCATCTGCCTTCAAATCAAGCGCCAGGCTTGTCGTTGCACTTTCGCTCACTGCCTTGGCTGGCTGTGCCTCTGATGGCGGTCTCGGTGAGGCGGCGGTAGTCGGTGCGATGCTGCTGCCCATGGGAGGCGTCGACACCAGCATGATGACCAGTGCAGCAGGCCTTGCGGCCGGTGCCTACGTGGTCTCATCGGTCGCCAGTGCGGACTCTGCCAGCGTCTCCCCCGCAACCTCCACCGTTGCCGCCCCCCAAGGCTTGCCACCCATTGACCTGCAGCAGTTGGTGACCCGGGAAACGCCTGACCGGTATCGCTCCAAATCTTGTGAATACATCGAAATGTCCCTCAGCGAAGTGCCGATGTACCAGGCGAGCGCTGAGCCCATCCTGAAGCAGGTCGCCACGGCTCGAAAAGAAGCGGCCAGCCAGGTCTGGCTTGAAAAAGGCTGCCAGCCGGCCAATTTACCTCGCGGCAGGATCGGCGCCAGTATCGAGACCATCGATCCGAAGCGGGCGATGGCGCTGTCAGCGCCTCCCGCCGGGGTTGTGGTACAGGCGACCGTTCCGGGCAGCGGTGCGCAACAGGCGGGGATCTTGCCTCAAGACGTGATCGTGGCCGTGGATAACGGGCTTATCGCCGATTCAATCGATTTCAGGGTGGCCGTTGCCAAAGCGCCAATCGGCTCGCGGGTGAACCTGAAGGTCTGGCGAAACAACGCGTTTAGCATCGTTCCGGTTCTGGTGGGGCCTGGTGGGACGCAAGTCGCGATGACGCCTACGGTGATGGCCAACGGTGCCACGGCTGTGGTCCCGGCTGCAGCCATGTATTGCACCGCCGTACTGTCCACTCAGCATACGTACGGCGCTGCGGTCAGCCCGGTCAAATTGATCGCCGGTGCCGCGAGCGACATGCAACCCTCGCTCAAAAGCTACATCGCCAAGGTGAAGCAGGAACAGCCCGGCGTTTGGGGTGATTTCAAACTCAACAGCGCCGTTTGCACACCGGGCGCCGTGGTGTGCATGGCCTAAGCCAAGGGGCCGACCGGCAAGACCCAGATCGCCTTCGAGTTCTGCCACGCGACGCAAGCCAAGGCGGATGCTGAACTGGCCCAGATGCGCCAGGGGGCTCCGAAAGCGGTGCTTGTTGATTGGCCGTGAGCTGTGATTGTCCGTTGCGGTGCATGACTTGAGGAACTGGCTAATCATGAGTACCTGTCAGCGACGATTGGCGTCCAAACCCGTTGACGACGATGTACAACAGTGGACCGACTGATACGAAGATGGCCGTGATCAGGAAGTAAGGCAGCAGCGATATGAGCGACCGGCCTTTCGAGCGTGCGTCCCGGTACATCCAGACGCACGCCATGCAAGCGAGCAGATAAAGGTCGATGACAACCTGCGCGGTGTCTGGGCGCGACATGAGCCCGAGGCCGAATGCCAGGAGCGATTGCTCGGCGAGAAACAAAGTACTCGCCGTGTACACGGAAAAAAGCAGCAATGTCACCAGTGCGATGTAAGGTTTCTTCAAGTTGCCTCCCTGGACAAGTTCGTTGATCAGGGAGGTAGGCTAGTGATTAGACCTTCATGGTTTCAATGACCTCTGAGGTCATCGACGCCGTTCACCCGCAATGCCAGAGTCAACGGATGACCAGTCGACCTTTCTCTCGAACAACGCCGCCAACCTCGGCCGGTGCCCAACTGCGTCACTTGCGCCAACAGGCCGGACTCAGTCAGTTGGACTGCGCGCTGATAACAGGGCTATCTCAGCGTCACCTTAGTTGCATCGAGACGGGACGCGCGAAGCCAAGTCCCGGCACCCTGCACAACTTATTGACTGCCCTGGATGTACCTTTGGAACGATGCAATGACATCTTCCTCGCCAGCGGCTACGCCCCTCGCTACGAAACGACGCCGCTCACATCATCGACAATGGAGGTGGTGCGTGCTGCCATTGATCACATCCTTCACGCCAATAACCCCGCTCCAGCAATTGTCTTGGATGCTCAATGGGACATCCTTGCCGCCAACGCCAGCGCGGGAGTCTTGTTCGATCTGGTGGGGCTTGCCAGAGAGGCGGCAGAGGGACTTAACCTGTTGGTGACACTGCTGCAACCCGGTGGCTTGGGTGATCATCTGAGTAACGCCGAGGAAATAAGATTAGTGGCTTGGCAACGCGCATCCAGGGAAGCCTTAAGTCATCCGGCGCTGGCTGAGATCCTGAAGAGCCTGCCGGCCCCACACAGCGCTGCGCTGGCTAACGAACTGCCTCCGCTGCTGCTGACGCGAGTCGACTCTTCCCAGGGTGAGCTTAAGTTCATGTCGACGTTCACCACCTTCGGTATGCCACTCGACATCACGATGAGCTCATTGCGTATCGAGCATCTGATTCCTGCCGACACTGGAACCTGGGAGGTCATGACGACGGCATATAAGAAGACGCAACACTCACACTGATCACGGATGAATACATGCAACCGTCACTCAATCGAATCATGTTGTATGTCCGGAACGTTCAGGCAGCCTGCAATTTTTATTACGATAATTCCATCTCCAGCAGAGCGTTTGCATGTCACTGAGTTTCCATAAGATGCATGCCAATGGCGACGACTTCATTATTGTCGACTCGCGCAATGCAGCCAGCCCAGTGACAAGTGCCCTGGCCCGGCGTATGGGCGATAGGAACCGGGGCGTGGGCTTCAACCAGCTCGCGGTGTTGCTCGATTGCGACGATGCCGATGCGCGGGTGATGTTCTGGAACGCAGATGGCTCCCCGCTGGATGTTTGCGGCAGCGCGACGCGAGGAGCGGCGGATCTGCTGATGCGCGAAGCAAATGCTACTTCGCTGGTGCTGCGCACTAACCGTGGTCTGCTGACTTGCGAGCGTACTCCAACCGGCGACATTTCCGTCGCCATGGGCGTGCCGCTTTTCGGCTGGTCGGACATTCCTTTAGCGCAAGCACTGGACACCGCCGCCTTGCCACTGGCCGGCAGTCCTGCCGCGTGCAGCATGGGTAATCCGCACTGCACTTATTTTGTCGATGATCTGGCCAGCGTTGATATCGCGACGATCGGCCCGGCCATCGAAACCCACGCGCTGTTCCCGCTCAAGACCAACGTTCATTTCGTCCAGATCATTGATCGCAACCATATACGGCTGCGGATCTGGGAACGTGGGGCGGGTATTGCGCTAGGTTCGGGATCCTGCTCGTGCGGTGCGGTTGTTAACGGCATTCGTCGTGGTTTGTTGGACAGCACCGTCGAGGTTGAATGTGATGGCGGAGGCGTGACGGTTCAGTGGGATGGCGTGGGTGCGGTCGTTCTTGTCGGGCCGGTGGAGGCCAGTTTTTCGGGAACGATGAGTCAAGGTTGAGTGGGTGGTGTTTAAACCCTGATACTGATATTCGCAGGACGTTGTGCATCATTAAATCAAAAGGAAGTTTTATTCATGTCGGAGCAACGCATTAGGCCCCTCGCTCTTTGTATCTTTCATCATCACGGAAAAATACTGGTCAACCGGTTTTACGATGCCAATAAAAAACAGATGTTTTTTCGTCCCGTTGGCGGTGGTATTGAGTTCGGCGAAAGAAGCTATGAGGCCATCGTCCGAGAAGTGCAAGAGGAGCTGGGTGCCTCGATCAGCGACCTTCGATTGATTGGCACCTTGGAAAGCATTTTCACCTACGCCGGCAAGCCTGGGCACGAGATCGTCCAAGTCTACGATGCAAGGTTTGACGACGCCGATCTCTACAAACAACCCTGGCTGGAAGGCTTTGAAAGCGACGGTGCATCGTTCAAGGCCACGTGGTGCTCCAGTGACAGCTTCACGGCTCTGTCACCGCTGGTGCCTGAAGGACTTTACGATTTGCTCAAGTCGGCTTCGCTCCTGGAATAAGTCGAATCAGCGAAAGGCATCCACAATCCTGAGCCACGGCCAGCGAGCCTGATAACTCTTCGCCTTCTCATCGAACAAATCCGGCTGCGGATTATTTGGATTGATACGCAGAAAGCCTTGCTCGATATCGTCCAGGCCAAAGGGCGCATAGACCTCACCGGTTTCAACATCCAGCCCAATGCACGTGCCCGCAATCAGGTAACGATCAATGCCATCCTTGGCCGACTGAAGCTGAGGATAAGGCTTGCCAAACCGCTGACCGTACCAAAGGTGGACGCGAGCCTGATTCTTGACCTCGATGTTGACGTCGAGGTCCTGGAAGAGTCGCTGGGCGGCGTTGATCACTTCGTTCTCGGCTTCCCAAGACAGGTCCGGGTCAAAGTAAAAAACATCGTAATCCTTAACACCCCAAGAGGGCGGTTGCTGCGATTGTTGATTCCAGACGGCTTGGAACAGGCAGCCAGCCGTGAGCATGCATTGATTTAAACCGAGTGCAGGCAAGCGCGAAGTGATTTGTGCGTTGATTGGATTGGTCATTGCTATCCTGACCAAACTTTCGACCGTCAATGTCATATTCATCCTCTTGGAATCGATCCTGGCGCCCGGCAGATGTCTGAGCAAAATCAGGTGATCTAAGATACCAAACGCATCAATCTCAAGGAGGCCCAATGACATTGCAAAGCAGGCCAGTGACGGCCGATGACATCAAGACCATCTGCAGCTTTGTGCTGGACGTTCGGGAACTGTTTTATATGTTTCCGAAGGCTCGATACCCACTGACTGAAGCTCAATTGTCTGGCGCTATCGCTCAACGATTCGATTCGACGGTCATCGAAGCAGAGAACCGTGTCGTTGGCTTTGCTAATTTCTATAGGGCTGAAACCGGTGGAGTTTGCTGTATCGGTAATGTCATTGTCGCCCAAGAGGCTCGAGGCAAAGGTGTTGCAACCTTTCTTGTGGAAACGATGACTGCCTTGGCGTTCGACTGCTACGACGCCACTGAGGTGCAGATATCGTGCTTCAACGAAAACACGGCCGGCTTGCTGCTTTATCCAAAGCTGGGTTTTTTGCCCTTTGCTGTTGAAGAGCGAGTTTCTCCAGATCATCGTAGGACCGCACTCATCCACATGCGTCGCGGTAGAGTGGGTCAAGCATGATTTCTTTCCCTGACGCGTCCTAGTGCATTTTGCTCTGAGCAGCCAACTCCGGAAAAAGGTTGAAAACTCAAGCTCGCCCAACGCGACTGATTTACAATACCGCTCCTTCGGCAGAGGCTGGCGTTCGTGGATGCGTTTTCCCTTGTGTATCACCACCTGAGCGCATGGGTAATCGCACCCATCACCCAGCAATTCCTCAGCATTTTCAACCTGAACGGCCGGTTCGGAGTGCTGTTTCTATGTGCCTCCTACGGCGTCGCCTATAGCCTGTTCCGTTACAGGAAGCGCCGTCGCCTGACCGAGGCTCGTTCGTTCTGGCAATTCATCGGTGGTGGCCGGGTGAATCTGCATCGCTCGGCGCTGCTGGACTATCGCTATTACTTCGTCCAGGCGGTTCTCAAGGTTGCCTTGGTGCTGCCCATTGTCCATCTGGTCGATCCGTATATCCTGCGCTCTGGAGATTATTCGGTTTTTTTCAATAATCTGTGGGGCGCGCGTCCGCGCCTGGGGGAGAACCTTTCGCTGGCATTGCTCTATGGGCTGGGGGTGTTCCTGGTGAAGGATTTCGTCCATTACTGGGCGCACCGGGCGTTTCACTCGCGCTGGCTCTGGGCGTTTCACAAGGTGCATCATTCGGCACCCGTGCTGGTACCGGCCACGGCGAGCCGGGTGCATTTTGTCGAGAAGATCGTCGAGAAGCTTGGCGTCACTGCCTGCCTGGGCCTCTTCGCGGGTGCTTTCTGGTACGCCTGTGGTGGTGAGATCAGCCGTTACACGGTGTTCGGCGTGACGTACCTGGTGTTTATTTTCAATAGCCTGGCGGCGAATCTGCGTCATACCCATGTCTGGCTGTCCTTCGGCCCGACGCTGGAACATGTGCTAAACAGCCCGGCCCAACACCAGATCCACCACAGCGATGCCCCGCGTCATTTCAACCGCAATTTTGGCGTCAACCTGTCGCTGTGGGATTGGATGTTCGGCACGCTCTATGTCACCAGCACTCGGCCCGAGCCCTTGCGTTTCGGCACTGGGGAACAGGACCGGCAGCGCTACCTGACGCTGTATAGCCTAATTGTCACGCCCTTCGTCGAGACTGCTCGCAAATGCCTGCCAGCGTTTTCATATCAACGCCCACACGCCACAATGCCCCCGACGCCTGCCTTCGGATCAGCGAGTGTTGATACCGATGAAGCCGAGCGAAAACCCAGCAAGGAACGCCCATGAATTTCTTCAAGAAGCTCTTCGGTTCATCGAGTACCCCTGAAACCCATGGCGACCAGCCCGCGCCGCAATCCCCTGAACTTGTCGACCTGACTGAGGCTGAAGCCGCCAATCTGGCCGTCCGGGAAGCCGGCGCAGCGTGTCTGGATCGTCATTGGAGTGCTGTCGGCACGGTCGAGCGGGATGTCCTTGCCTACCTGATCAGCCCGACCTTTTCCGGCGGCCCGTACTGGCCTTCGACTCGCCAGGCCTATCGCGTGGTTCGCCGTGGCGAGACGATCATCCTCGCCCCCGAAGGCCTGTCCGATCCATTCGATGATACGGAAGGCATGGGCAACGGTTTCGAAATGGAGTTGTTCGTCGAAACCGCGGACATCCCCGAACACGCCCGTGGCCCCGTGGGCGAGGTCGATCCTTTCAAGGGCAGTTGGGCATTCGAACTGGTGGAACACGTCGCCAAGACGGTGGCCGACGCGGGCGGCATCACCCACCAACTCGACCAGTATGGGGCGCTGTCCCTTGAACTTCCCGGGCTCAGCCAATCGCACCACATGAGCGACCAATTGCCCAAACACTTCGTGACCGATGACGATTCCACCGGCGTTCTGCTCGGTGCCCCGGCGCCGGATTTCCCGACCCAACTGGATGACATGCCGTTGTCGCCGGTCAGATTGGTGCCGGTGGTATTGATCACCGCGGCGGAGCTGGAGTACGTGCGTTCGGGTGGGCGAGCGGCGCGGGAGGATCTGGTGAGTCGTTTGCAGGCGGCGGGCGTTGGGCATTTGAGCAGCTTGCATCGGGCGAGCGTGGTGTGACGGCAGAGGGAATCGACCAAAGGCCAACCATGGCGAACGCTCATTTCATTTTCAATATTCATCAGCTCACCCGCTGGCATAGATGAGCAAGGCTATGAAAATCACGAACGGCGCAAACATCACCAAGCTGCCGACGGCGAGTGCCCAACCCCAGGCAAAACCACTCTCTCCCTTGAAACGACCGCCACTGAGTAAACGAAGTATGTAAACGCCAATCCGATGAGCCAACACGTTCAATAAGAAATCAAAAATATGATCCATGCTTTGGTCCTGGCATCTTCTTGGACGCTGCAGTGCTACAGGTCCAAGCTCTTCGTCATGATGATCGTGCGCTCTGATTTGTGAAACTCATCCCGGACTTTTTTAAAGCCAAGCGAAGCATAAAAGCCTTCTGCGGTGATTGAAGAGGGGACCCGCAGCAGGTTCAGGCCTGCGTTGATGGCGATCGATTGAATCCTCGCCATCAGGTGTCTTCCGAGACCCTTCCCTTGATAGCTCGGGTCGACAAACACGCTTCGGACCACGTCCTGATCAAGACTCGCAGTTGCAACGATATGATTGTCGACTGTTGCTACGAGTATCTGGCGTTGAGCCAACAATTGAAGAATTGCCGGCGGGGAAAAATTTTGCGCTACTTGATCGATAATTTCGGGTGAGTAGTCTTGGGCATTGGACTGGCGCAAGGCATTGATGATCGTTTGACTGATGGCCGGGGCATCGGCGGCCATAGCGTTTCGAATCAGATAGTCCATTAAGGTTGCTCCTTGCGCATAGTCGCTTGAGCATAGAAGGATTCGGCCTCACTGACCAAAACGGAAGGCGCAATGGCTGCTGTCGTCCACAATCTCTCTTTCACAAAGGGCCGCTATGGATGATAGCTCTGCCTTTTTGCTGACCCTTTCAATTCCACGCTCAAGGACGAACCCGTGACCGCATCCCCCGCCAAACTGATCTTCTTGCCCGGCGCCTCAGGCAACACCCAATTCTGGCATCCGGTCGCTGAACGCTTGGCCCACCCGGCGCAGCAAGTACACATCGGCTGGCCCGGCTTCGGAGACACGCCGCCCGTGCCCGGCGTGACCGGCATGAACGACCTAGTGGTGCGAGTGCTGACCGAGATCGACCGACCCACAGCGCTGGTGGCGCAATCCATGGGCGGTATCGTCGCTGTGCTCGCAGCACTTGAACGCCCTGAGCTGATCACCCACCTGGTGCTGACCGTCACCTCGGGCGGGGTGGACATGTCGGCGCTGGGCGCGCACGACTGGTGCCCGGATTTTGCCGCCGCCAACCCGACACTGCCGAGTTGGCTCCTCGACGACTGCACCGACCTCACACACCGCTTGGTCGAGTTGCGCATGCCGGTCCTGCTGCTCTGGGGCGACGCCGATCCGATCAGCCCCGTTCGCGTCGGCCAGCACCTTGCCCAACTGTTGCCCCGCGCTGAACTGCACGTTTTCCCTGGCGCCGATCACAGCCTGGGCTTTACTCACGCAGATGAGGCGGCGAGGCTGATCGAGAGACATCTGGCCAGCGAGTGAGTGGAGCACTTGTATCAACGTGGCGGACTGATTGTGCGGCGGGGCGTGTTCCAAGGCCGCCAGGACCCAATACTTTTTCGAGACATCAATGACTGACTACCGCGGACTTATCCTGGAAGACACCCGTGAAGGCGCCACCGAGCGTGCCATCACGCAACTGGAAGCCAGCCTGGGGGCTCGCTTGCCGGACGACTATCGCCAATTCCTCAAGACCTGCAACGGCGCCTACGTGGAATACGATGTGTTGGCGACCCTGGCCAATGGCGATGGGGAACTGCTTAGTTTTTCACTGTACGGGCTGGACCCGGACAAAGAGTATGAATCCAACCCATTTGAACTGGAGCAATTGCGGGCCCAGCCCGGCTTCCCCGAGACGGGATTGTTGCCGATCGGTCGCGACGGCGGCGCGAGTATCTTGCTGCTTGATGTGCGGGAAGGGCGCCAGGACGTGGCGGCGATGGTGGCGGGCTTGCCCGCGTGGACTGGGCGCCGTCAGCAGGGCGATGAGTATGTGGTGTTGGCGGATTCTTTCAATGGTTATCTGGACTTGCTGCATCTATCGGAAGAGCGGATCGAGGAGCATATCAATCACTTCATGATCAGCCCTGAGAGTGTTGAAGCGACGTTGGAGTGGTTGGTTAAGGGGAGCCCGGGGTGGCGGGAGCGGTATCGGGAATTGTGGAATGCGCGGGTTTTGGATGGGTTGATTTGAAGACTTGCCGGTGAGTTACATCCTTGGATGTATACAGGCTCCTTTGGGTCGACTATGCCTGTCCTGAAGGGGCTGCAATCGACCCATTGCAGCCGATCAGCGGCGGCAGAAATCGGCCAAAATCGGACGCTCAAGGCCAACCTTTTTCGACCCAAAGCGGTCATCATCATGTTCCAGTATTATTACGTCGATGCTCGGACTGTTCATAGGTAGGTTGATGTATGGCCAGAAGCGTTAGGCTTCAAAAGAAACTTCATTCAAAGTATCTCGTTGAGATAGCGGGAGAGGTGGTGCTTGATGACGGTCTTGTTGAAAAGCTATGGGCGCTCATCAGAGGTGACAGGTTTGAGTTGAACTCACGCTCCTTTAGTTTTGGACCTGTTCAAAAATACCGCTTGGAATACGTGATAACGAGAGGCCCGATTCCTGGGCACTGGCTCTACAAAGAATTTGACCCAGAGGAACTGACATTATTTTTTACTGCAAAAGACTTTGTCGGCATTTGCCATGGCTGGACCTTGTTTGACGAGTGACCACTCAGCATTAGCTTTCTGGGAGGCAGCTTTTGGCCGATTTCAGCCTATCTCGTAGGGCGGCAGCCGACCCTTTACGAACTCCCAGCGTCATCAATATCGGTCTGTCCCCAATGTGTCGGGGGTCTTGGCTCGATAGCTGCATCGTAGCAGGCAGCAGACGGCAAATAACGGTCGGTCGACTGATTGGACTGGGACAGTTACGCTGGGTTTTCTCATCTGTACGGAACGGCCTATGACACAGCTATACCAAGGAAGCTGCTTATGCGCTGCCGTCAGTTACGAGCTACTCGTCTCACCAAAAGCAGTGAGTCATTGTCATTGCAGCCAGTGTCGCAAGGGGCACGGGGCAGCATTCGCGTCGTACGGCAGCATTCCCCGTAGCGCGCTTCGAGTACTTCGCGGTTCCACCAACATCAAAAGCTATGCTTCGTCAGCGGCCGTATTACGTGAGTTCTGCATTGATTGCGGTTCGACTCTGTTTTGGTCTCGATCTGAAGGTAAGTTCTCCGACTGGGTCTCGATAGCGTTGGGCACGCTTGATACGCCCTTCCTGCCTCAAAAGCAGAAGCATGTTCATGTCGACTCCGCAGTCCTCTGGTTCAAGTCATCTAACCTGTGTTCTCAGGTCGACTGACGGCTTTGATCGTTTCTGCCGGCCTCAGTCACCCAGCGTGTCGGTTAAGTCCGATGCAAACGATAGGTCAAGTCGAATTCAAAGGGTGGACAAGCTTGTGCAATACCCAGTTGAGAGCAACATGAAAGTTCGAAAAGCCTTACTGACCGATGCAGAATCTGTGTCCAGGCTCCTGGGCCAGTTAGGCTACCAAGCCTCGCTGAAGTTAATCCGAGATAAGCTTGAAGCATTAGAACTTAGCGCTCGCGATACCGTGCTGCTGGCACAAGACGGTAAAAATATTATCGGTGTCATAAGCTTACATGTACTTGAGTTGTTTCATCAGCCGGGTAGGCTCGGACGCATTACCTCGCTTGTCATCGATGAAGACTCCCGAGGACAAGGAGTAGGGGCAATGCTAGTTTCCGCTGCTGATGCATTTTTTATAGAGCAACTTTGCGTCCGGGCTGAGGTGACTAGCAGCGACAACCGAATGCAGGCTCACATTTTTTATCAGCAGCAAGGTTACGCGGTCGACGAGCGTCGGTTTGTCAAACGGTATGATTCTTCCGGGGCATAGTAAGTTTAAATTCGACGAGCACGTCACCTTGATCAAGATTTGCAGCTTGATTAGATGGCTGAGTCCCGATTTTTCGAATGACGGCGGTCACCATGGTTGAGCGCCGTCGGATCTGAATATCCCTTCGCCGCTTGAATCCAGTCTTCAGTCAAGACGGTCAATGGCACGTGCAAGATTTGCCCGCGCCTGCTGCTCAAACGCATCGAAGTACGCTGCGGTCGTATAGATCCGTCCACGCGCCAGGAAGCCTTCAAGGACCTGGCGCCGCTTTTGGCGGTACACAGGCAGAGGCACAAACTGATACTCGCGGCGAATTTGTTGGTCGTATTCCTCGAACCGCTCGAACGATGCTCCAAGGATCGCCAGATCCGTGTCCACCAACACCGCTTCGTCTGCCGACGCTGGAGCACCGTCGTGTCGCGTCACCATTACCAGGTCGTAAAGCCTGCGTCGCGTTTCATCGTCCAGGCCGCTATCGCGTGCCACGTCGTCCAACCATTGCGCACTGCGCAACTCGTTGTCGCTGCGAAGGGGGTCGTAGATCGCGTCATGGAACCATAACGCGAGGTCGACTTCTGCGGGGGCCTGGCAGGCCGCGTTGATGTATCGGCGCATATGAAGGCATTCCTTCAGATGCTGCAGGTTGTGGTACGCGCGGTGCGGCTCGCCGTAGTGTCGAATGAGCTCTTCGTACGTTTCGCGTGACGCGTCTCTGATGCCAAGCGCCTTCCAGACGCGAGCCCAGGCGGCGAAACCGATGCCATCAGCCATATTGTCGTTCGTACTGGCCAGGAGTAGACCGTTCCCGTCTGGTGGACTCGTCATTGTTTCTTCTCCACTTTATTGAGCATCACCCGCCGGCGCGTCGTCGGTATCGTCTGCTGGCGCTCCGTAAGGTGCGCCAATTTCGACCCGATCAGCCTTTACCCAACCGGTATAGTCGTCGCCGCTCTTGGCGATGAAGTTCACTTCCAGCCATGATTCGTCTTCAAGGCTGGAGTAAACGGTGAGGGAGTCGCCGGGTATGACGAAAATCTTCTTATTGGCACAGGCTTCATCGGGCGCTTCGTGGAAATGCAGGCGTCCGGTGCCAATGACTTTGCCTTGCACCGACGGATGAAACTCCGGCACCGTCCCGGAGATCTTTTCCGCCAGGGCCGAACAGTTAACAGCGGCCTGGCTCAGGCTGCTGAAAAGGCACAGGCACAACAAGAAGCTTGAGCGCAGATACATCGTGGCGAATCCGTTTGGGGTGGAGGCGTAGGATAGTTAAGTCAGAAACTATTGGGAAAGAGACATGAACAAGGGGATTGGAAAAAGTGCAGAAGGGGGGCCACTTGCCAACACCCCACTATCCAAACCACCCACTCAGCACCGCCGCGCCCAACGCGACTAACACGGTATTGAGACAGACCAGCGTGAAGCCAAACCTTACCAGTTCGCCTTCTTCCTTGGCCTGGGTCTTGGCAAGTCCCAGGATCAGCATGACAACCGACAGCGAGCCCAGCGCAGCATGCCCTGCCGAGCTGTTCTGGACGGCAGCCAACAACAGGCGAGAGGATTCCGGCAACATCGCGATGGCCGGCATGAAGATCGCGTTGCCGCCAACATTCGACCCGGTCATGTAGCCTGACAGCGCGCCAAACAGGGCCACCAGCGACGTCGCGGCGGCGGGTGACAGGCCCGCCAGCAGTTGCATCAAACCCGCGAGGAAGCCGGCCTTCACCATCATCTGCGACATCGCCAGGAAGAAGAAAATGGTCAACAGTGGCCGCTTCGCCCGCGCCACCAGTGCAGCAGGCAGGTTGACGTCGAGTGCTGTCTGGCGTTGTGTGCGGCGCGTGTGAAACCCTATCCCGATCAGCACCAGAACCAGTGCCAGGCCGGGTGAGGCGAGTGGTTTCCAGGTGACCTGGGCGCCCTGTACAACCCAGTGATCTGGCCAAGCGGTGATCGTCCACACCGTCTTCAACGCGACAATGCAGACAATCAGGACCAGATATGGCCATGCCTGACACGGCCATTGCACCGCACCGCGCTCGCTGTCGTTGCGGCGCAGGCGCCACAGCCCAGCAGAGAGTACCGCAGCCGCCGTCACCAGGCCTGCTGCCACGCCGGCCACTTCCGGCCCCAGCCACCGACTTGCGCTGTAAAGCACGCCCACAACCAGCAGCCAGAAAGCGCCCAACGCCCTCCATTCCCGCGAATCACGAACACCTGCGAGCGATAGCGCGATTGCACTGAGGACCAAAAAAACCGGTGCGCTGGTCAATGCCGAGGTCGCTGCCAGCGCGGTTGCGTCCAGGTGAACCAACGAAGCACCAATGACCGATGCCAGGCCCAGCGTTCCCCAAGGCATGATTGCCATGCCGGTCAGTGCTATCCGTAGCGCGACCCGACGTTCGAACAGACTGAGCAGCAGGGGCACCGTGGCGATCAACGACACGCCGAAGCCAGTCATCGCTTCGAGCAACGGTGCCAGTCCAAGAACGATAAACACGACTTGATCGCCGCGCCCAAGCCCCAGTGACCGCACCCATTGGCTAAGCGCCAGGTTGACACCCATGCGCTCGATAAAAATCACAAAAACCAGGCCTGGAACGATCACGAAAGCCGTACTTGCAAACAGCACGGCCGTATCTTGAGCAGCGGCCACCATGCTGCCCAGGTGCCACGCGTCGGCAGCGCCGGCGAGCCAGAGCACCATGACCCATACAGTGCCTGCGATGGCGGCATGCACGGGTGGCCGGCGCAGCACGACGAGCATGGCTGTCACCAACAGGACAGGGGAGAGATGGAACAGTGCGAGCATGCCGATAATATCCTGTGTGTGTTGCGACCAAGGCTGCGTACGCAGACTGCTGGCAAGATAATATTTCTCCAGGCTAGATAAAGGGGTGCAGTTTTCTGTTAGTTTTCGAGAAAATTTCTCACAGGTTTACCATGGCAAAAAGCGACGCCGCACTTGAATCGTTGGACAAATTCGACCGTGCCATCCTGGACCTCGTCCAGCGCGACAACACAATGCCGCTGCGCCTCATGGCCGAGCAGGTCAATCTTTCCACGGCCGCCGTTCAGCGCCGTATCAAGCGGATGGAAGCGGGGGGCGTCATCACGGGCAACGTCGCCATCGTGGACCCCACCGCCGTAGGACGACCGATCACGATCATTGTGGAAGTGATGGCAGAGCGCACCAGCATCGAGGCACTGGAGGCGATGAAGGCACACTTCGCGGTGCCCGAAGTTCAGCAGTGTTATTACGTCACCGGTGAAGTGGATTTCGTTCTGGTGTTAACCGTTGCCAGCATGAACGAATACCAGGCGTTGGCGCGGCGATTGTTTGCCGAAAATTCCAACGTGACCTGGTTCAAGACAATCGTGGCGCTGGACCGGGTGAAAGTCGGGCTTGATGTGCCGAGCATGGCGGTGGGAAAAGGGATGGAATAGGGGGATTTACTTTTACTCCCATAAAACAAATCCGGCCGGGTCGGGCACGTGACTTTGACAGACGCTCACGCAGGGCGAAGCGGTTGCCCATGTTCCGCCGCCAACATCGACCTGAACTCAGAAATGATCTCTGAAGATAACCCGGCACCTTCGAACACTGCGCAGGTGAAGCTAACGGGGGCGGGGCCCGGGGCAGTGATGATGCGGTCCGCAACCACAGCTATTGGACTGCTTCGATAAAACTCAATTCCTTCATACCCCACGGCATTCTTTTGCAAGAAGTCGGCGCTGTTCGAGGTATGAGGAACCGTGTCGAGAAGCCCGGCCCTGGCAAGGGCTAGCGTTCCTCCGCAGATGCCGGCAATTGTCGCTCCACTTGATCGACTCGCCTGAAGGAAATCGCGAATATCGGGTGCTTCTGCATGTTCCCAGCCCGTTCCTCCAATGACGACGACACCGTCCGGTTTCCAGTCCAGGCATTCTTGTAAACTGCTATCCACTGTTGCGGCCAGTCCACCCTGTGAGCGGAACTGCCCTGTAGAAGGCGCAAAAAACCTGACCTCGATTCCGTAAAAAGGGGACGCCGTTCCAGCGATAAAAGCATATTCCCAGTCTGCAAAACCAGGTGTCAGTATCAATCCTACGCGTGCCATCAGTCAGATCCTCCATGAATGCAAATGAACACCACGGCATTTTTTTAAAGCCGCAGCAAGTCAGTACTATCCGTTACAAACTGTCTTTATTGTCTGTAGGTGATTGCGCAAGAAACTCCGCGATCAGCGACACAACCTGCTGCTGAATCACCCCCCGAGCACGGCCGCCATCACCATCCTGACAAATGACCCCATCCCCTGGCACTTCCTCTTCAAGCATTTCTTCCGCGCCAGGTTTGCACATCGACATGAAGCTGAAATGGCTCGCGTCTTTGATCTCGACGTAACGGCTTGTCGCCGATGAAAGTCGCTTGGCCAAATTGGCAGACTCCAACTCGGCGGGAAGCTCTTGCGACGGTACACCGGCAGCGATCACCAGGGCGGGGACAGGCAACGTGGCCAAGCTCTCATCGGTCATCCCCCGTGACAGGCCCAAGTCCAATGTCACCACCGCAGTGACGCGTTTATCGCGCCAATCAGCGGCCAGTTCGGCCTTTGCTTCAGCGGCGCTGGCGGGGTTCATCTGTTGGTAAACGGTGCAACTGGCTAGCTGCGAATGAGCCTTACAGTCTTGGGCGAAGCGCTCTGGGTCGAAGCGAGCGCCGGCGATTTCCAGGGCGGTCCAGCCGCCGAGTGAATGGCCCACGGCTGCAATTCGGTCGTTGGCGACCCGACCAAATTTTTCCGGTTGAGTCGTGACCGCGTCGATGGCTCGGCGCAGGTCAACGGGGCGCTGCCATAGCTGCGCCGCTGCTTGCGGGCTGCGGTCATGGGTGGTGCTGCCGGGGTGGTTGATGGCGGCGACGATGTAACCCTTCTGGGCCAAGGCGCTGGCCAGCCAAATCTGGTTGCTCCAGTTGCCCCTGTAGCCGTGGGAGAGCACCACCAGTGGATGTTCGCCGGCAGTGGGCGGCGCGTTACGCACGGCCGCCGCGCCGACGAACACCGCGTTATCGGCAATCAGTTGCGGGGTTGCGGTGGTTGCGCTGGGGTACCAGACGACCATCTCCAGGGCGCGGCCATTGTTTGGATCCGGCAGGGTGGAAGATTGGAAGCCGATGAGGTTTTCGACAGCGAATGCGGTCGTTGTCAGGCAGGCCAACAGCAGAGCGCCGAGAGCTGTTTTCAATATCGTTTCTTCCTTGATTAGACGAATGGGGCTGTCGATAAGCCCCGGCATTAAAGCTCAGATTCGAACCGCAGTGCATAACTTTCATCGACCCAAAACCTAATCCCCGAAAGCAAAATCCGAGGGAGCGAATCGGTCGCGGGTGTCCATCCGAATATTGCGCAGCGCCACGGTTTCCAGGTGTGAGGCGTAGAGCGACTCCGAGAAATAGCTGATCAGGATGGAACGACGGCGTGCGCCGATCACGTTCAGGCTGCCCGCGTGCACCAGATCGACATCGAACACCAGGATGTCACCGGCGCTGCCTGAAAGCTGCACGGCGCGTGACTCGTCATTGAAGTCGAACGGTGGGGCGCCCGGCTCGGGGCGGTGGCTGCCGGGGACAATCCGTGTCGCGCCGTTCTCGGGGCCGTAGTCGTCGAAAAACGCCAGGGCGATGGCGATGTCGCCTGGCCGTTGGGCTGACAAGTCGCGGTGCAGTTGTTGGTGGCCGCCGTCGGCAAGAGGTTCGCGGCCTTCCACTTGGGAGAGGAAGAACCGTTCGCCGATCAACTCACCTGCCACCGCCAGTAACCGGGGTAGGCGGCACACGGCTTGAATTGTTGAGTCGTCATCCAGCATTGAATAGCGCCAGTCCATGCCGCGTGGCACTGGCCATTGGTCCGACGGCCGCACACCTGCATCGAACACGGCACGAAGGTCGGCCAGCCACTCGCTCGGGATCGCTTGACGGAGCAGGGCGTAGCCGTCTTGGTGGAGTTGTTTGCGGTCAGGCATGTTTTTTTCGACTTTCTTGTACGGACTTTTGGAAGGCTAGTATGCAAACCAAAAGTGGGGCTGCCGTAATGCTATTCCCGTGAGAAAACGATGAACCCGTGGCGAGGGAGCTTGCTCCCGCTTGAGTGCGAAGCGCTCACAAAAAGGGGCCGCTGCGCAGCCCAGCGGGAGCAAGCTCCCTCGCCACAGGTTGTCGGATAGCAGGCTTATTCGGCTGGCTGGCTTATAGAGTGGAACCGGCTGGTGCCGCATCCAATCTTCGGGCAATCACATCGATCACGTCGCACCCATCACGCAGTGGGATGCAGCAAAGCTGTGCCAGGTCCTGAAGGGTGGCGGGGTCGATGGTCAGTTCATCGCGCATCGCCAAATTCTCCAGGAATTGGGTGGCAGCACGGATTCGGTAGGCTGCTGAGTCGAGCAGGATGTGTAGCGGGGCGGTGGTGTCGACGTAGAGGGGTTGATCGTCGGCGTTGCTGGTAAGGCCCATGTATTGATTCATAAGTAAGCTCCACTGGATAGTTTTGCCCACTGCGGGTCGCCAAACCCGGCCACCATTTGGGCGACGCCAAGACTATAGTCGCCACCGCAAAAAATACGCAAGGGATTGATAGGGAAGGGGATTCCCAATCATATGTAGGACGTTGCCATAGCCCTGAGTATCTGAGCTGTATGTCTTACAGCCAGGCAAGCCCCTCACGTACATCAGACCAAAACACAACGATTTGTAGGATATTTCTGTAGCCTCATCGCCAATATCTGCCCGTTACCCCCCATTTACCCCCCGACACCTCCCACATTCCAATCGCGCATTCCCACCCTGCGCGGGATAATACGGCCCTGCCTGGGGTCACAAGCTTCCCCCTCGTTGGTATTGGCGTCTCAGAAGGATCGAACGCATGACAGATTGGCTCCAGAGCTACGGAGAAATGGCTGAACGGGTCCGCCGCCATCCTTGGGAGGAGACGTCGCTGGGGCCGCCAGTGCAGTGGCCCGATGTGTTGAAAACCACCGTGGCGCTGAGCCTGGCCTCGCATTTTCCCCAGGCCATCGTCTGGGGCCCGGACCTGATTACGGTGTACAACGATGCGTTCCTGCCGATCCTCGGCAGCAAGCCCGAGGCGCTGGGGCGAGGGTTCGATGAGGTGTGGCAGGAGGTCTGGCGCGATATCGGGCCGATCGTGCAGGCCGCCTTCGAGGGGCAAGCCACTTATATAGAGAACTTCCCCCTGATCATCGAGCGCGGCGAGGGGCCTGAGCAGGCCTATTTCACGTTCTGCTACAGCCCCATCCGTGACCAGTTCGGCACGGTGGTGGGCATGCTGGACACGGTCACCGAGACCACTTCCACGGTGTTCATGACCCAGCGGCTGGCGGTGCTGGACGCCATCGGCACCGCCGTGGCGAATGCCCCCGACCCGCAGGCCATCATGGCGACCACCACGCGGATCCTGGCGGCACACTTGAACCTGTCCAATTGTGCCTACGCCGACATGGATGAGGACGAGGACGGTTTCACCATTCGCGGCGATTGGGCCCGGGTGGGCTCGCCGCATATTCTCGGGCACTATCGGCTGGCTGATTTTGGCCGACTGGCGGTCACGAATCTGCGGGCCGGCAAGCCGCTGGTGCTCAACGATAATCTCAAGGAGCTGCCGCCGGAGGAAGCGGCGGCGTTCCAGGCCCTTGGCATCGCGGCGACTATTTGCGTGCCGTTGATCAAGGGCGGGCGATTGACCGCGCTGATGGCGATTCACGACAAAACGCCGCGGATCTGGTCGTCCAACGATCTGGCGCTGCTGATGGAAGTCACCGAGCGCTCCTGGGCCCACATTGAGCGCGCCCGTGCCGACGCCGCTGTGCGCGAAGGCCTGGCGGCCCTGGCCGAGTTGAACGCGACGTTGGAGGAGCGGGTCGAGGAACGCACCCCCCGGTTACAGCAGACCGAAGCGGCGCTGCGCCAGTCGCAAAAGCTCGAAGCCATCGGCCAGCTCACCGGCGGCGTGGCCCATGACTTCAACAATTTGCTGACAATCATCCGTTCTTCGGTCGACTTCCTGCGCATGCCCAACCTGTCCGACGATCGCCGGCAACGCTACATGACGGCGGTGTCCGAAACGGTGGAGCGTGCTTCCAAGTTGACCAGCCAGTTGCTCGCGTTTGCTCGGCGCCAACCCTTGAAGCCGCAAATCATTGACGTGGGCAAGCTAGTGCAGAGCCTGGGGGACATGCTGCAAACCGTCACGGGGGCGCGGATCCAGGTCAACGTCGAGTTGTGCGATCGGCCCTGTTACATCCGTGCGGATTTGAGCCAGTTCGAGACGGCGCTGATCAACATGGCCCTCAACGCCCGGGATGCCATGAATGGCCAGGGCACGCTGTGGCTGCGGCTCAGTTGTGGCGGTGGCATGCCGCCGATCCGTGGTCATGCCGGGGCCGGGCAATCCTTTGCCGCCATTGCCTTGGCTGATACGGGTACCGGTATAGACGCGCAAGTGCTCGAGCACATCTTCGAACCCTTCTTCACCACCAAGGAAGTGGGCAAGGGCACGGGGTTGGGCTTGTCCCAGGTGTTTGGCTTTGCCAAGCAGTCCGGTGGCAACGTCGATGTTTCCACCGTGGTGGGCGAAGGGACGGTGTTCACGTTGTACCTCCCGGAGGTAGAGCCCGAGAAAAACCACGAGCCGGTCAAGGAAGAACACACGCACCTGGTGCTGGAAAAGGGCAAGCGTCGGGTGTTGGTCGTGGAAGACAATTTGGAGGTGGGACGTTTTGCCAACCAGATCCTCCAGGACCTGGGCTACGAAACCGCCTGGGCGACCAACGCCGAAGAAGCGCTGGAGATGGTCGGCCAGGATGCGATGGCGTTCGACGCGATATTTTCTGACGTGGTGATGCCCGGCATCAGTGGGATTGCCCTCGCGAGAGAACTGCGCCAGCGTCGCCCGGACCTGCCGGTGGTGCTGACTTCTGGTTACAGCGAAGAGTTGGCCCACAGCGGTCATGAGGGCTTCGAGTTCTTGTCCAAACCCTATTCCGCCGATCAGGTTTCCCGGGTTTTGAACCGGACGATGCTGGGCGCTGAATGAGTGTTTCCTTTCTGAAACAGTGGGTTCCATTCGTCGGCGAAGGGTGTTGTTGAATCAACAGTCTGTTGATGACCGACTAGTCTCACTCGTGAAGGTCGATATTGTCAGGCAACCGGTTGTTGCCGGTATGGACCTCAATGAAAGGGGAAAGGCAATGGGAACACCGTACAGCGAGGAGCACGGAGCCACATATCCGATCAATGAAGGGTTGCAGTGTGGCCAGTCGACCTACCATGCAGACTTTGGCGATGAACCGATCAAGTCCATCAGGACGAAGGTGGCCAAAGTGCAGCGAGGGGAGAAGTCCAAGTTTTTGCCCAGGGTTCCGGTCAAGAAGTGACGACAAGTCGTGGCCAGAGATCGTTCCCGCCGGGCCGCATAGGAGCTGTGTGGGAGCTGCGTAGGAGCTGTCGAGTGCAACGAGGCTGCGATCTTTCCCCAGACAATTGAGTCTCAAGCGATAGATCAAAGATCAAAAGATCGCAGCCTTCGGCAGCTCCTACAAGGATATCCCGGTCTTTACATAAATATTTTTCATCTTTTCTCAAACCGCGGTTCCTTTCACGTTTCTTTCACAAGCAGGTACGTACTCTGAGCTCATCCGTTAGAAAGCAGTACCTGCCCGTTTCCCCAGCGGGCTTTTTTTTGCCTGTCATAAAATAATCCGCCGTTTCGTTGTCCAACCGTCATGGCTGACGTGGTGTGGCGTAAACTCGCGCCCGCACGCATCGGCCATTTCTCCCCGAAGCGGCATTCTTGAGGTCTCTATCATGCGTTTGACTTTGTCCACCTTGTTACTGGGGTTAGTGGTTGCCCAGGGCGCGATGGCTGCCGGCGACGGTACCGCCGCGGTCGGCGGTGGTCTGGGCGGTGTGTTGGGCAACGTGGTCGGCCAGCAGATGGGCGGCAGCACAGGCGCCGCGATTGGCGCCGGTGTCGGCGGCGCAGCCGGTAGCGCCGTGGGCGCGCGCAAAGGCAGCCGCCCGGACGCCGCCATCGGCGGTGGCCTGGGCTCGGCCGGTGGCTCGATTGTCGGTAACCGCCTGGGCGGCTCCACCGGCTCCACCGTCGGCGCAGGTATCGGCGGCGCGGCGGGCGGCGCGTTGGGCAGCAACCTGTCCAATGACAACGACGGTCACTCTGGTGGCAAGAAGCACAAGCACAAGAGAAAGCATCGCTAAGCGGATGCTTGGATGAATGGACCCGGCCTCATGCCGTGATGCTGTTCAACTAGAAAAAACGGCGCTTCTTTCAGAAATGAGAAGCGCCGTTTTTTTGGGCTTCTTTTGATGCCTGAAGCAAGGGCAACAGACAGCGCCAGCCGCTGTGTAACAGCACCACCGCCATCGCGAGCAAGCTCGCTCCCACAGGGGATTTGGGGTGTTCGTAACATTTGCGTACGACACAAAAACCTGTGGGAGCGAGCTTGCTCGCGAAGAGGCCAGCACATTCGACATCGTCATCGACTGTGACACCGCCTTCGCGCGCAAGCCCGCTCCCACACAGGGGAACGATTGCCGCCCCCCCGCCTCAAATTCATACATCCATCAGCAATCGCGAGGTGTGTCATGACGCCGGAAACTGAAGGCAAGGAAGAAAAAGGCCCGACGGGCGTTCCCTTCATCAATGATCCAGGCCTCAACGACCCAGGCAACGAAGACCCCGGTTCCCTGATGGACGACGCCCAAGTGCCCTTGCTCGACGATGAGGACGCTGAACTTGAGGACGAATCCTACAAATGAAAGCCCTCAAACGGATCGCCCGCGTTCTTTAAGCTGCAGAACAGGTGCGCTCACCTGCCAGGAGGTTGTATGACTGCCGATTCCCACGCCCCCAACGACGAAACCCCGGAATACCCGCTGCCGTCGCCGACCAACCCGCTGAGCCGCGACCAGTTGCCGCCCGATGACGAAGCGGGCGTCGAGCAGGTGCCCAGCGACGATGAAGATGTCGAGGCGACCCCGGATGATCCGGACATCGCCGGTGATGACGCCTCCGGCAAGCCGAGCTGATCGACAGCCCCGCCCGTCGATCCAGTGGCACCATCGACCCTTCACGCATGCCACACATCAGGTAAGTACCTTGAAAAGGAGACTCACCATGATGAAGTCCAACATGACAGCGCTGACACTCGCCGGGATTCTTTCCGTCAGTTCGTTGGCCGCTTTCGCACAATCTTCCAGCGGCACGCCTCCCGTGGACAAGGGCGGGATGCCACCTTCTTCGGAAATGGCGGCTGGCTCAACGTCCGGTGCCAGTGGTAACGCCTTGCCCCCAGGCTCCGTCGGTGGTGGCAATGGCGGCGATGCCAGCGGCAGCAGTACCAGCCCCGGCACGGGCAGCGGTTCGACGAGTGGCGGCAGCACGATGGGCGGTGCCGACGCCGGTGGTGGCACCAGCGGAGGACCCGGTACCAGCGACAGCGGTGGCAGCTCGGGCGGCAGCGGCTCGGGATCGGGCGGCTCCGGCAGCTCGGGTCAATAACCGCTGCATCCTCATCCGAACCGATCCGCTTTTTTGTGGCGAGGGAGCTCGCTCCCGCTGGGGTGCGAAGCAGCCCCACGATCTTACGGTCGCTGCGCAACCGAGCGGGAGCAAGCTCCCTCGCCACGAAACCCGTCCATGGATTTCCCATTGCCGGTTCCAAGCCCCCTTCGTTATCCTGCTGAATCCTTTAAGGCGAACACGCTACCCTGGCCGCACCTGAGCCATCCCTGGAATGTTGTGTTGATAACGGATCAGATGCGATGAATGCACCGCTGAACGAGTTTGGCCCGATCAAGGCTGTGATTTTCGACATGGACGGGCTGTTGTTGGACACCGAGGGGATCTACACCGAGGTGACTTCCATCATCGCCGAGCGCTACGGGCGCACGTTCGATTGGAGCGTCAAACAGAACATCATCGGACGCGGGGCCGTGGACCTGGCCAATTACGTCGTCCAGGCGCTGGAATTACCGATCACGCCCCAGGAATTCCTGGTCATCCGCGAGCCCTTGATGCGCGAGCGTTTTCCTCACGCCCTGGGCATGCCCGGCGCCGAGGAGCTGGTGCGGCATCTGAAGGCCCACAACATTCCGATAGCGGTGGGGACCAGTTCGTCGAGCCCTACGTTCGAGCTGAAAACCACCTTGCACCGGGACTGGTTCGCGCTGTTCGATTGCATCGTGACGGCGGACGACCCCGAGGTCGGCGCGGCAAAACCGGCACCGGATATCTTCCTCACCGCCGCCCGGCGCCTGGGTGTCGAGCCGCGCGATTGCCTGGTGTTCGAGGATTCCCCGTTCGGCGTGACGGCCGCGAAAGCGGCCGGCATGACCGCCATTGCCATTCCGGATTCGGCCATGGCAGACGAAAAATATGCCCATGCCGACGGGATCATCCGCTCCTTGAGGATGTTCCAGCCAAGCCTTTGCGGTTTGCCGGAACTGGAGTGGGCCTGAAAAAAAGGGCCGCTGCGCGGCCCAGCGGGAGCAAGCTCCCTCGCCACATGGGATGAAGCCATGACCGGCGTTTTTTCATGCCTGGATCAGGCGCCGAAACCACCGTCGATGGTCAGGCTGGCACCGGTGATGTAACCGGCTTCCGGCCCGGCCAGGTAGGCGACGAAACTGGCGATTTCATCGACGTTGCCGTAGCGGCCGACGGCCATCAGCGACATCAGGCTGGAGGCGAAGTCGCTGTCGGCCGGGTTCATGTCGGTGTCCACCGGGCCGGGCTGCACGTTGTTGACGGTGATGCCGCGCGGGCCGAGGTCACGGGCCAGGCCTTTGGTCAGGCCGACCAGCGCCGATTTACTCATGGCGTACGTGGCGCCGCCAGCGAAGGGCATGCGGTCGGCATTGGTGCTGCCGATGTTGATGATTCGACCGCCTTCGGTCATGTGCCGCGCTGCCGCCTGAGTGGCGACGAACACGCTGCGCACGTTGACGGCCAGGGTCTGGTCGAAATCTTCGAGTTTGAATTCATCCAGCGGCCCCATGGCCAGCACGCCCGCATTGTTGACCAGGATGTCCAGTCGGCCAAACGCCTCGACGGTGGCGGCGACGGCGTTACGCACGGCGTCGGCATCGGCGCTGTCCGCCTTGATCGCCAGGGCCTTGCCGCCCGCTGCGGTGATGCTGTTCTGCAGTTCTTCAGATTTCGCGCCGGAGCTGACATAGGTGAAGGCCACGGCGGCGCCTTCTGCCGCGAGGCGTTTGACGATGGCGGCGCCGATGCCGCGCGAACCGCCTTGGATCAAGGCGACTTTACCGTTCAGTGCTAGGTTACTCATGATGTTCTCCAAAGTGTGCCGGGGCGAGATGCCGCGGTGATGGAGCGAGTATCAAGAAGCGGTCATGGGCTGTGTAGACCGTCATTGCTATAGTCTGTCTAAACCAAAAGTTTAGAGCGGTGCCAGTGGAGACCTTCAACAGTATCGAATGCTTTGTGCGCAGCGCCGAAGTCGGCAGCTTTGCCGAGGCGGCGCGACGCTTGAGCGTGACCCCGGCGGCGGTGGGTAAAAGCGTCGCCAAGCTGGAGGCGCGAATGGGCGTACGCCTGTTCCAGCGCAGCACCCGCAGCCTGCGGCTGACCGAAGCCGGCCAATTGTTCTTGACGGAGGTCGGCAGCAGCTTCAACACCATCCAGAACGCTGTCGCCAACCTGGCCAGCGCTGGCGGGCAACCGGCGGGGACGCTGAAGGTGAGCATGGGCACGGCGTTCGGTCGATTGTATGTCGTGCCATTGCTGGGGGCGTTTCTGCGACGCTACCCAGCGATCAACCCGGATTGGCATTTCGATAATCGCCAGGTGGACCTGATCGGCCAAGGCTTCGATGCCGCCATCGGCGGCGGTTTCGAGCTACCCCAGGGCGTGGTGGCGCGCAAGTTGACGGTGGCCCATCGGGTGCTGGTGGCTTCTACGGACTATCTGCAAACCCATGCCGTGGTGAAAGAGCCGGAAGATCTGGCGAAGCATCAGGGCATCCTGATTCGCTCGCCACAAACCGGGCGCGTGCGTTCCTGGCAGTTGACCAGCCGCAGCCGCGAACATAGTCCGTTGACGCTCAAGACGCGCATGACCATGAGTGATTCGGAAGCCGACTGCGCGGCCGCGGCCCAAGGCCTTGGCATCGGGCTGGTGAGCATGCCGGTGGCCGTGCCCTTCTTGGAATCCGGGGCGCTGCAGCGGGTATTGCCGGACTGGTACGTCGATGATGGCAACATCTCCATCTACTACGCCGAGCACAAGTTGCTGCCGGGCAAGACCCGGGCGTTCGTGGATTTCATCATCGAGCAGTTTGCCGAGCAGGGGTTGGCGCGGCGGTTTAGTGCGGTTTGAGCCAGGCTCGGGACCGCGTTGGCCCGAATCGCGAGCAAGCTCGCTCCCACAGGGGTGGGGGTGTTCACAAACCTGCTGATCACCACCGATCAACTGTGGGAGCGAGCTTGCTCGCGATTGAGGGCAGCTCGGTCTAACGCCGTGCACTCACCGCCCAAACCGCCCCGGCCAGCCAATGATGGTCTTGGGCCGCGGCGTGGCATAGGTGCGCACTTTCGACGTCGACAACCCCAACCGCACCAGCGATTCGGCAATGGTCACCGCCGCCGTCACCCCATCGACCACCGGCACCCCGGTGCGCTGGCGGATCTGCTCATCGAGCCCGGCCATGCCGCCGCAGCCCAGGCAGATCACCTCGGCCTTGTCCTGGCTGACTGCCAGCTCGGCCTGCCGCACGATGGCTTCAACCGCCCGCTGCGGATCCTGCTCAAGCTCCAGCACCGCCAGGCCACTGGCCCGTACCGAGGCGCAGCGGTCGAACAGGCCGGACAGCTTGAGCCGGTCTTCGATCAGCGGCACGGTGCGGTCCAGGGTGGTAACCACCGAATAGGCATGGCCGAGGAACATGGCCGTGCTGGCGCCCGCATCGGTGATGTCCACCACCGGCACGTTCAGCAGTTCCTGCAGGCCTTCGCGGCCATGTTCGCCATAGCCGGCCTGGATCACCGCGTCGAACGGCTGGTCGTAGGACATCACCCGGTCCATCACCGCGATGGCCGCCAGGTAGCTTTCAAAATTGCCCTCGATGGAATCGGCGCCGAAATGCGGCGTGAGCCCGACGATCTCGGTGCCCGGCGCGGCGACGGCCTGGGCCTGGCGGGCGATGGCTTGGGTGATGGATTCGGTGGTGTTGACGTTGACCACGAGAATTCGCATGAGCTGTCCTCCTTAACACACAAAAGTAAGCGGCCCGAACCGGGCGGGCCGTTCGGGCGATCAATGATGAACGTTATCCACAGCGATGGACTCACCGCTGACGTCCTCGTAATACGGCTGGCGCTTGGCGATGATCAGGTACAACAACCCTGCAATCGAAGCGCCAATCAGCCAGGAAAACGGTGAGACGGCGTCAAAACCGGGCACCAGGGCCAGGATGATGGCGATCAGCGCGGCTGGAATGAATGCCGCCACGGCACGCAGGTTGACCCCGTTGCTGTAGAAATACGCACCGTTTGGGTCCTCGCTGTACAGTTGCGGCACGTTGATGCGGCCTTTTCGCAGCAGCCAGTAGTCGACCATGATCACGCCGTACAACGGCCCGAGCAGGGCACCGAGGCCGGACAGGAAGTACACGATCACCAGCGGGCTGTTGTAGAGGTTCCACGGCAGGATCAGCACGGCGATGGCGGCGCTGATCAGCCCGGCGCGGCGGAAGGTCAGGTACTTGGGCGCCAGGTTGCTGAGGACAAAGGCCGGGGCGACGAAGTTGGCCATGATGTTCACCGCCACGGTGACGATCAGGAAGGCCAGGCAGCCAAGCACGAGGAAGAACGTGTTGGGGATCGAGGCAATGACCTGGGTCGGGCTTTCGATGATCTGCCCATTGATCTGGAACTGCGCGCCGCAGAGCAGGATGGTGATCCCGGCAAACACCAGGATGTTCACCGGCAGGCCCCAGAAATTGCCAACGATGATGGTCCGACGGCACGGCGAGGAGCGGGCGAAGTCACAGAAATTGAGAATCAAGGTGCCGTAGATCGACAACCACAGCGCGCCACCGGCAAAGATATTGCGCCACATTTCGCCTCCGGTCAGCGGCTCGCGGATCGACCAGGCAATGGTGGCGTCGGCCTGGGTGTACATCCACCCGGCGAGAGCCGCGACGGTCACCAGGATCACCGGGCCAGCAAAACCTTCATAGCGGCGCACCATCTCCATGCCGTAGGCCAGGATCACCAGTTGCACGAACCAGATCGCCACGAAACACACCCAGCCCAGGCTCGACAGGCCGAGGATCGAGTCGCGGTCGTAGTCGGCGAATCCCGGGTGGATCGCCACCAGCAACACGCGGAACACCACTGACGCCAGGTAGGTCTGGAGCCCAAACCAGGCAATGGCGATGACGGCCCTGATCAATGCAGGAATCTGCGCGCCGTGGATGCCGAAGCTGATCCGGCTGATCACCGGGAACGGCACCCCGGTTTTCTGCCCCATGTAGCCGGACAGGTTCATGAAGCCATACACCAGCGCCGCGCCGATCCCCAGGGACAGCAAGATCTGCCAGCCGCCCAGGCCCAAGGCATAAAGGCCGATGGCGAAGGAGTAGTTGGCGATGTTGTGTACGTCGTTGGTCCACAGGGCAAAGATGCTGTAGCGGCCCCAGCGGCGGCCTGCGGCCTTGGTCGGCGCCAGGTCCTTGTTGTGCAGCCTCGGGCTCAGCGCCAGGGACGCGGTGTGGTCTTCGAGGGCAGGGGTGGAGGAGGGCAGATCCAGCGCGATGTTATTGGAGAGACTTGTACGCATTCCGGCAGGCTCCTGATTCTCGGCGCAGCGATGACTGTGCATGAGCGCGAGGCTCGACAAATCTTCGTCGCGGCGGGCGAGCATCATTGGTTACGGGGCATCTGCAGCCTGTACGGGATAGGGCGCTTCAGGCTTGCGGATCTAAAGTGTGTGTATGTTTTATAAATGTTGTATACAAAACACTTGTCGACTCAAGCCAGATTTATGCCACTTACGGATCTATCCGTTGGAGCACTAATTTCGTTTTGTTATGGGTTTTAAATAAGTAACTGAAATGCCGTGATTTAAAACTGACCGTTTAAACAGGTATTTATTTTTTGGCGAACGCCAGTGAAGAAGGGAGAGCAGATAACGCGGGAAGGAAGGTGTAACCTTTCGGGGCAGTTTCGGATTAAGTGCACACAAAAATGGCACTTGTGGTGACATTTTTGTGTACAGGGTCCGGCGCTTGCTTAGACGGCCTTGGATTTGGCGATGATGTTGCCGGCGTGCAGCCCGCATTCTTTCTGAGTGGCTTCTTCCCACCACCAGCGACCTTCGCGCTCGTGTTGGTTCGGCAGCACCGGGCGGGTGCAAGGTTCGCAGCCAATGCTGATGAAGCCGCGTTCATGCAGGCTGTTGTAAGGCAGCTCGAGCATGCGGATGTAGCCCCAGACTGCTTCGCTGGTCATCTGCGACAGGGGGTTGAACTTGTACAGGGTGCGCTCGGGGGTAGAGAACGCCGTGTCGATTTCCAGCACCGCCACCTGGCTGCGGGTGCCGGGGCGCTGGTCGCGGCGCTGGCCGGTAGCCCAGGCGCGGACATCGGTCAGTTTGCGCCGCAGCGGCTCGATCTTGCGGATGCCGCAGCACTCGCCATGACCGTCCTTGTAGAAACTGAACAGGCCTTTTTCCTTCACGAAGGGTTCAAGTTTCGTGTGGTCCGGCGACACCAGTTCGATGTCGATCTTGTAGTGCTCGCGCACCTGGTCGATGAACCGATAGGTCTCCGGGTGCAGGCGACCGGTGTCGAGGCTGAACACCTTGACGTTCTTGTTCAGTTTCCAGGCCATGTCCACCAGCACCACGTCTTCGGCGCCGCTGAAGGATAACCACAAGTCATCGCCGAATTCGGCGAAAGCCAGCTTGAGGATGTCCTGCGGGGACTTGTTGGCATAGGTCGTGGCGAGTTCCACGACGTCAAACGATGGGCTCATCAGGGCGGTTTCCTACAGGTCGGTGGCGCTGGGCGCTCTATATGGGGCTGATGGTAACAAAAGCTGTCGGGGCTGGCGCGGCCCTGTGCGTTGCGCGGGCTTCGACGAATGGCTAGAGTCGGCAGGCCTTTTGTTCGCTCAACCGATAAACATCAAAAAAATGGGAGTGTCTTGTGGAAATTGCCTGTCTCGATTTGGAAGGTGTGCTGGTCCCGGAGATCTGGATCGCCTTCGCTGAAAAAACCGGGATTGAATCCCTCAGGGCAACCACTCGGGACATTCCCGACTACGATGTGCTGATGAAGCAACGGTTGCGCATCCTCGACGAGCATGGCCTCAAGCTCTCCGATATCCAGGAAGTCATCGCCACCCTCAAGCCGCTGGACGGTGCCATCGAGTTCGTCGACTGGCTGCGCGAGCGCTTCCAGGTGGTGATTCTGTCCGACACGTTCTACGAGTTTTCCCAACCGCTGATGCGTCAACTGGGCTTTCCCACCTTGCTCTGCCATCGCCTGATTACCGATGACGGCGGGCGGGTGACCGGCTACCAGTTGCGTCAGAAAGATCCCAAGCGCCAGTCGGTCCTGGCCTTCAAGAGCCTGTACTACCGGGTGATTGCGGCAGGGGATTCCTACTACGCCACCACGATGCTGGGCGAAGCCGACGCCGGGATTCTGTTCCATGCGCCTGAGAATGTGATCCGTGAATTCCCGCAATTCCCGGCGGTGCATACGTTTGCCGAGTTGAAGCAGGAATTCATCAAGGCCTCGAACCGCAATCTCAATCTGTAACCCACGCCGTTACTGTAGGCACAAAACCTGTGGGAGCGAGCTTGCTCGCGATAGCGGTGTATCAATCAGCACAATGGCTGCTGACCCACCGCAATCGCGAGCAAGCTCGCTCCCACAAGGTTTTGTGTAAGGCCTGGGGGAGTTGGTCAGAGGTTCTGCAAGGTTTCCAGCAGCACCTTCACCTTGGTAATCGACTCCTGATACTCGGCCTCCCAGTCCGAGTCCGCGACAATCCCGCCACCGCCCCAGCAGCACACTTGCCCATCCTTGACCACCAGGCTGCGGATGGCGATGGAACTGTCCATTTCCCCGCGCACATCCAGGTACAGCAACGAGCCGCAATACAGTCCGCGCCGGGTCGGTTCGAGTTCGTCAATGATTTGCATGGCGCGGATTTTCGGCGCGCCGGTGATCGAACCTCCGGGGAAGCTGCCAGCGATCAGGTCCAGGGCGTCCTTATCCACAGCCAGTGCGCCCGTCACGCTGCTGACCAGGTGATGCACGTTGGGGTAGCTTTCCAGGCTGAACAACTCTGGCACCCGCACCGAGCCGATGCGGCAGGTTCGGCCCAGGTCGTTGCGCAGCAGGTCGACGATCATCAGGTTTTCCGCCCGGTCCTTGGGGCTGGCCAGCAGCTCGGCGGCGTGGGCCGCGTCGTCCTCGGGCGTTGTGCCACGAGGGCGGGTGCCCTTGATCGGACGGGTTTCGACGTGGCTTTCGCTGACCTTGACGAAGCGCTCCGGGGACAGGCTCAGCACCGCACCGCCCTCCGGCAGGCTCTGGAAACCAGAAAATGGCGTCGGGCACGCCGCCCGCAGCGCCTGGTAAGCGGCCCAGGCATCACCCTGGCAAGGGGCGCGAAAGCGTTGGGCAAAGTTGACCTGGTAGCAGTCGCCGGCCTGGATATACGCCTGGATGCGTTCGAACGCCTGTCGATAGGCGTCGGCGCTGAGGTCCGGCGTCATCGGGCCTTCAAGGCTGAACGGCGGAACGGGCGCCGGGGTCGGCTGGCTGAACAATGTGATCAGTCGCTGGCGTTCGTCTTCGCCGCAATGGGGGTGGAACACCAGTTGGCTGGTACCCGCCTGATGGTCGCTGACCAACGCCCAGTCGTACACGCCGAAACGTGCGTCGGGCAGTTGCAAGTCATCCTGGGCGTGGGACGGCAGGGTTTCGAGGTGTCGGCCGAAGTCGTAGCTCAAGTAGCCGATCAGGCCGCCGGCGAAGGGCAATTGCACCGTGGCCGGCAGTACCGCGTCGCCCAGTTGCGTCAGATGAGTACGCAGGCGTTGCAGGAAATCGCTGCCGCTCTCGTCTGGCAGCACCGTCAGTTGCGTAAGCGGCCAGGCGCTGAGCAGGTCGTAACGCCCACGCTCGGCGCTTGGCCGGCCACTGTCGAGCAGCACGCTGCCGGGGGCAAGACGAATCGCCGCGAAGTATTCGGCGGGGTTGGCGCGGTAGGGCAACGGGGGTACGG
>NZ_JABAEE010000071.1:0-33087 GCF_023701885.1 Pseudomonas sp. CG7
CGCTCTGCTGAAAGGGCAAAGCGAATACCAACCAAAAGCGGCTTGAGGGCTTCCCCTCAACCATAGAATCTCCCACAGGTTTCACCGAATCAACTGTGGGAGCGAGCTTGCTCGCGATGGGGCCATAAGCCCCAACCCACATTTCAGGCCTTGGCCAGATCCGGCAGATCCCCAATCAACCCCAGCGCCTCGCGCACGAACAGCGCCTTGGCCTCAGGCAAGCGGTCCACCAGTTTCAACCCGGTGTTACGCAACCAGCGCACCGGCAGCGGATCGGCCTGGAACAACCGCTCGAAGCCCTCCATCGCGGCCATCAGCGCCAGGTTGTGGGGCATGCGGCGCCGCTCGTAGCGGCTCAACACCTTCACGTCCGCCAAGCGCTCGCCCCGTGCGGCCGCTTGCAACAGCACTTCGGCCAGCACGGCGGCGTCGAGGAAGCCCAGGTTCACCCCCTGCCCAGCCAACGGATGGATGGTGTGGGCGGCGTCGCCGATCAGCGCCAGCCCTTCGGCCACGTAGCGCTTGGCATGGCGCTGGCGCAGCGGCACGCACAGGCGCGGGTCGGCGCTCAGTACCGGACCGAGCTGGCCTTCGAAGGCGCGTTCCAGTTCGTTGCAGAATCGAGTGTCATCGAGCGCCATCAAGCGCTGCGCTTCTTCGGGGGTGGTGGACCAGACAATCGAGCACCAGTCATGCTGGCCGTCACGCTCAAGGGGCAGGAACGCCAGCGGACCGTTGTCGGTGAAGCGCTGCCACGCCGTCATTCGATGCGGCCGGGCGCTGCGCACGCTGGTGACGATGGCGTGGTGCAGGTAATCCCATTCGCGCGTCGCCACGCCGGTCAGGCGGCGCACAGCCGAATTCGCGCCGTCGGCGGCAATGACCAGGGGCGCGCGCAGGGTGCGGCCATCGGCCAGGGTCAGCAACCAATCGTCGCCGGAACGACGCATCTGTTCCAGCCGGGCATTGGCCAGCAGGCCCAGGTCGCAGTCATGCAACCGATCCAGCAGCGCGTCCTGCACCACGCGGTTTTCAACGATGTGCCCAAGCGTCTCGGCGTGCAGGCTGGCGGCGGAAAAATGGATCTGCCCGGTGCCGCTGCCGTCCCAGACGTGCATGTCGGTATAAGGGCTGGCACGCCGGGTGGTGATGCCGCCCCAGACGCCCAGGCGGTCGAGGATTCGCTGGCTGGCCGTCGACAAGGCGCTGACCCGGGGCTCGAACGCGGCCTGGGGATCGAACGGCTTGACGCTCATCGGGCTGCCGGCGAGCAACAGCACTTGCAGGCCACTGCCCTGCAACGCCAGCGCCAGGGCGCTGCCGACCATACCGGCGCCGACAATCAGCAGATCTGCACGCAATTCCATGCTCTATGCCTGTTTTGCTGGCGACGTCAGTCGCCCATGAAAAGAAGTGACCACGCCAGCCTCACGCATCGGGCCGCGTCCCCAAGCCCATGGCCTGGCGGGCGAACCAGCGCTTGGCCGGAGGCAACAGGTCGAGGCCCAGCAAGCCGAGGTTACGGCCCAGGGACACCAGCGGCAGGTTGCTGCCGAACAGGCGCGGGACCTGATCGGAGAAGCCCACGGTCAGGGCCTGGTCCGTGCGCTGGCTCTCGCGATAAGCCTGTAACACGACAAAGTCTCCGGGCTCGCCGTCGCTGTCGAGCAAGGCATCGGCCAGGGCCTGGGCATCGCGCAGGGACAGGGTGAACCCCTGCCCGGCAATTGGATGCAGGCTGTGGGCGGCATTGCCCAGGAGCGCCTGGTGCGGACGGACCTGCTCTTCAGCCTCCACCAACGCCAGCGGGTACAAGTGCCGCACACCCACCTGCTTCAGCGTACCCAGGCGATAACCGACCACACCCTGCAATTCGGCGAGGAAGCTGCGCTCGTCGAGGGCTGCCAGCCGTTGTGCGTCCATGCCCTGGCGGGTCCAGACCAACGCGCAGCGATTCTCCGGCAGCGGCAACAAGGCCATCGGGCCGTCATCGGTGAAGCTTTCGAAGGCCATGCCATTGTGGGCTTCGCTGGGGGTGATGTTGGCGATCAACGCGCTTTGGTCATAAGGGCGACTGCGCACGCCGACGCCCAACTGCTCGCGCAGGCTGGAGCGACCACCATCGGCCAATACCGCAAGATCGCACTCCAGGGTGGTTTCGTCGTCGAGGGTCAGGCGATAACCGCCGACCAATGGCTCCATGCGCGTCACCTGCGCCGGACAGCGCCAACTGACCACTTCCGGGTCCAGGCCTTGCCACAGGCACTGGCCGAGCCAGGCGTTTTCCACCACATAGCCCAGCGCTGGCACACCTTCTTCCATGGCCGACAGCCGCGCCGTGGAAAACCGCCCGCGGTCGGACACATGGATCTGCTTGATCGGTTCGGCGCGGCGGGAAATTTCCTGCCAGACACCCAGGCGTTGATAAATCTGCCGGGCACCGTAGGACAATGCCGAGGACCGGGCATCGTAGCTTGGCTGCCAGGCGTCGCCAGGGGCGAAGGGCGCGATCAGCATGATCTTCCAGCCCCGGGCCTTGGCACCGGCCTGCAGGGCCAGGGCCAGGCTCGCGCCGACCAGGCCGCCGCCGATGATGGCCACGTTGATCCGGCTCATGCCGCTTGCGTCCGGGCGGCGGCCATCAGGGCCTCGATGTCGGCGACCGTTTTCGGCACGCCTCGGCTCAGGATTTCACAACCGGTCTTGGTCACTACCACGTCATCCTCGATGCGCACGCCAATGCCGCGCCATTTTTTCGCGACGCTGCGGTTGTTCGGGCTGATATAGATGCCCGGTTCCACCGTCAACGTCATGCCGATTTCCAGGACCCGCCATTCGCCGCCGACCCGGTATTCGCCCACATCATGCACGTCCATGCCCAGCCAATGGCCGGCGCGGTGCATGTAGAACGCCCGGTAGGCCTCGCTGGCAATCAAATCGTCCACCTCACCTTCCAGCAGTCCCAGGCGCACCAACCCTTCGGTAATGACCCGGACCGTCGCTTCGTGGGCCTGGTTCCAGTGTTTGTCCGGTGCGATCTGGGCAAACGCGGCTTCCTGGGCGGCCAGCACCACTTCGTAGATCGCTTTCTGCTCGGGCGAAAACTTGCCGCTGACCGGCCAGGTACGGGTGATATCGCTGGCGTAGCAGTCGATTTCACAGCCGGCGTCGATCAACACCAGGTCGCCGTCCTTGAGCAACGCGTCGTTCTGCTGGTAGTGCAGGATGCAGCTGTTGCGCCCCGCCGCGACGATCGAGCCGTAGGCCGGCATCTTCGCCCCGCCCTTGCGAAACTCATAATCGAGCTCGGCCTCCAGGCTGAACTCATGCAACCCCGGGCGCGCCGCCTGCATCGCCCGGATGTGCGCCTGGGCGGAGATCCGCGCCGCTTCGCGCATGACCTTCAGTTCCGCCGCCGATTTATACAGGCGCATGTCGTGCAGCAAGTGATCCAGGGCAACGAATTCGTTCGGCGGCTGGGCGCCGAGGTGGGCCTTGGAGCGAATCACGATGATCCACTCCATCAGGTGCCGTTCGAATTCTGGGTTGCTGCCCATGGCCGAATACACCCGGTCGCGACCTTCGATCAGGCCCGGCAGGATGTCGTCGATGTCGGTGATGGGAAAAGCGTCGTCGGCACCGTAGTCACGGATCGCTCCTTCCTGGCCGGCGCGCAGGCCGTCCCACAACTCACGTTCGGCGTTGCGCTCGCGACAAAAGAGGATGTATTCGCCATGGGCGCGGCCGGGCATCAGCACCAGCACCGCTTGCGGCTCGGGAAAGCCGCTGAGGTATTGGAAGTCGCTGTCCTGGCGGTAGACATGCTCGACGTCGCGGTTGCGGATCGCAACGGCGGCGGCGGGCAGGATTGCGATGCTGTTGGGTTCCATCTGCGCCATCAAGGCCTTGCGGCGACGGCTGTATTCCGATTTCGGGATATGAATCATGGGCAGACGGGGTTCCCTCTAAAAATTAATGCAAGGACGGCTTGGGGGCCGCTGCATCGGTTTTCTTGGTCTCGGTGAACAGCAGCAATGGCGCGACCCGCAGGTACTCCATCACTTCCATGTAGTCGCTTTCGCCGTCGTCGGACTCTTCCAGGGCATCCTGGACCTGGGAAATCGCGGCCAGATCCTGCAGCACTTCCTTCGCTTCTTCGCTCAGCGCGTATTCGCGGCGGGTCAGGCCGAAGCCGGCGAGGAAGCCCTGGCACCACTGGCCCAGCGCCGCGGCGCGTTCGGCCAGGGGGGCGTCGTCAGTGGGCAACAGCAGGACGACGGTCATGTCGTCGCTGGTCAACTCGCCCTTGACCATTTCCTGTAGGCCGATCAGCGCGTTACGGACGTTGTCCGCCGGCTCGCCTTCCAACAGCTCGGCGGCGTCGGCCAACCAGCCGTCGGCCTCGAAGCCGGCGCCGGCGCAGCTGCGACCGAGCAACAGGCCATGCAGTTCGGCAGGCGAGACAGGATGACCGCTGGTGCTCAGCAGGGTGGCAAATGCTTGATACGGGGAATTCTGAATGGGCATGGGCAGCTAGGCGCCAGACGGCGCTATGTCTAGAATGGAGGCCTTGTATCCTACATCGACAGACTCGCCAAGACTATCAGAGGCTGTGCGACCTACATCCCTCCATCAGACACATTCTTCAGTGGACACAATGGAAGACACCGACCTGCAAGCGCTGATGGCCAGACTCGAACTGCTAATTGACCGGGTCGAGCAACTTAAGAGCCAAAACGGACTCCTATTAGCTCAGGAAAAAACCTGGCGCGAGGAACGCGCGCACCTCATTGAAAAAAACGAAATCGCCCGGCGTAAGGTCGAATCGATGATTTCGCGCCTCAAGGCCCTGGAGCAAGACTCATGAGTTCAAGCAATAGCGTTACCGTGCAGATCCTCGACAAAGAATATTCGATCATCTGCCCCCAGGAAGAGCGTAGCAACCTGGTGAGCGCCGCCCGTTACCTGGACGGCAAGATGCGCGAGATCCGCAGCAGCGGCAAAGTCATCGGTGCCGACCGCATCGCCGTGATGGCCGCCTTGAACATCACCCACGACCTGTTGCATCGCCAGGATACGCCGGACGTACAGGTCAGCGGCTCGACCCGTGAACAGGTGCGCGACCTGCTCGATCGGGTCGATCTGGTGCTCGCCACCGATCCAGACGTCGCCAAGGGCTGATTCGCGAAGCTGCCTGGGGTATACTCGCGTCACTCCCTGGGGTGCTTGCCAGTTGGTGATGTCCCTGAGCCGATACGCACAACCACGGGGGTTGCACGTTGGGGCCGGTGTGCATGTCCGCTTGACGGAAAGCCTTAACGCCTCCTGCAACTTCCACCTTGAACTTTCGGGTTCAAGGGCTAAGCCGACAGCGGTTCATCCGGGGAGCCTGACTCCAGACAATGCCAGTTCATATGAACTGGCATTGTCGTTTCTGGCGCAGGCATTTCTGGGCACCCTGTTTTGCGGTTACGCTGTGGCATTGCCACTGCGTGAAGCCTTGATATGACCGAACCCGCGCTGCTGCCCCGCCCGCAACTTCGCCGCCTGCTGCGCCAGGCCCGTCGCGCTCTGACGCCCGCCCAGCAACGTCAAGCCGCCCGCGGGCTGTACAAACAACTGGCCCAGCACCCGCTGTTTCGCCGTGCAAAGCACATCGCCCTGTACCTGCCCAACGATGGCGAAATCGACCCGCGCCTGCTGCTGCGCGCGGCCCAGCGCCGGGGCAAGGCCACTTACCTGCCGGTACTCAGCCCGTGGCCGCAGACCAAGATGGTATTCCAACGCATCCACCCCGGCGAACACATGCAGCCCAATCGGTTTCGTATCCCTGAACCGCGCAAGAACATCGCCCGGCAACGCAAGGTCTGGACGCTGGACCTGGTGCTGTTGCCACTGGTGGGATTTGACGATGCGGGAGGTCGGCTGGGCATGGGTGGCGGCTTTTACGACCGCAGCCTGGCGTACCTGGCGCGGCGCAAGCAGTGGCGCAAGCCGACGCTATTGGGGCTGGCCCATGAATGCCAGAAGGTCGAACGATTGGCGCAGGCAAGCTGGGACGTGCCGCTACAGGGGACAGTCAGCGACAGGCAGTGGTATATCGCGGGATAGACGCCGCGGTCATCCGCGGCGGCTGAAAAGCGGGTTCAGCGTTTGAGCGATGGCGCGGGTTGGGTGATATCCACCGGCGCCTCGGTCTTGTTGGCCCACAGGCTTTGGGCGTAACCCGTGGTCACGACACCCAGACCGAACAGAATGACCAAGATCCACAACAAATCCGGTTTGCGTTTCATCGATTGCCCCCCTCAAGGCATATCACACACGATGACAGCAGCGGTTTTCTTATTGGCCGTGCAGCAGCGTCAAGCTTGGAAGGCCGGCATTTTGCGGCAACCGGACCCTACACGCAAACTCTGGCGTCAACCGACTGTCGGTTTGTCATAAAATCGCTGAACTATTTTTTTCCACACCGCCAAGGAGTAGCAATCATGGCCTATTGGCTGATGAAGTCCGAGCCTGACGAATTGTCCATCCAGGGCTTGGAAAAGCTTGGCCAGGCCCGTTGGGACGGGGTTCGCAACTACCAGGCACGCAATTTCCTGCGGGCCATGGCGGTGGGCGATACATTCTTTTTCTACCATTCCAGCTGCCCCGAGCCCGGTATCGCCGGGATCGGCAAAATCATCCAGGCGGCCTACCCCGACCCGACCGCCCTGGACCCGGACAGCCATTATTTCGACGCCAAGGCCAGCCCGGACAAAAACCCCTGGACCGCGATCGACGTGGCCCATGTCGAGACGTTCCGCCACGTCCTGAAGCTCGACTACCTCAAGCAACAGACCGCCCTGGCGGAAATGCCGCTGGTGCAGAAAGGCTCGCGGCTGTCAGTGATGCCGGTGACGGCGGAGCAGTGGGCGGCGGTGGTTGCGCTGAAGCCTTGAGTGATTCGCTGTCCGGTAGGCCGCTATCGCGAGCAAGCTCGCTCCCACAGGGGTCTCGGGTGTTCACAAAATAGGACCACTGGAGATCCACTGTGGGAGCGAGCTTGCTCGCGATAGGGCCCGCCCAGCCACCACAAAACCTATTGAATGATCAGGTTGTTGAACAACAAATCATCCACCATCGGCTTGCCAGTCTCGTCGTTCATCACCTGCTGGGTCTGCTTCAACGCTTCCTGACGCAGTTTTTCCTTGGCTTCGAGGTTGTTCATCCCCTCGGTGGTCTGCTGGGCAAACAACGCCACCAACTGGTTACGAATCAGTGGCTCGTTGGCCTTGACCGCCGCCGCGGCGGCATCACCGGTCACGCGCAGGGCCACGTCGGCCTTGTAGACCTTCAGCTTCGCCGTGCCGTCCAAGCCATAGTTGCCCACGAACGGCGGGCTGAGGGTGATATAACTGACTTTCGGTGCCTCGCCCTCTTTCGCTTCCTTGGCCTCTTCGGCCATCGCCGCCACAGGCAGCGACAGGGCCAGCATCAACATGATCCACGCTTTCACAATCGATTCCTCATCCGGTTTGCGGCCCAGCATACCGACCCGCCATTCAAGCACAAGCTTATGGCCGGCTATCAGGGCGGGGCATGCTCGTTGACCCGTTGTCTCTCACACCTACACTTATCGGCCATCACTCCCAAAGGAATAGCCCTGATGAAAGCCGTGCTGTGCAAAGAATTCGGCCCCGCCGAATCGCTGGTGCTGGAAGACGTCGCCAGCCCCGTCGCCAAGAAGAACGAAGTGCTGCTGGACGTGCACGCCGCCGGGGTGAATTTCCCTGACACGCTGATCATCGAGGGCAAATACCAATTCAAGCCACCCTTCCCGTTTTCCCCCGGCGGCGAAGCGGCGGGCGTGGTCAGCCAGGTGGGTGAGAACGTCAGCCACTTGAAAGTCGGCGACCGGGTGATGGCGCTGACCGGCTGGGGCAGCTTTGCCGAACAGGTGACGGTCCCCGGCTACAACGTGTTGCCGATTCCCGCGTCCATGGACTTCAACACCGCCGCGGCTTTCAGCATGACCTATGGCACCTCGATGCACGCCCTCAGGCAACGGGCCAACCTGCAACCCGGCGAAACCCTGCTGGTGCTCGGCGCCTCCGGTGGCGTTGGCCTGGCGGCCGTGGAAATCGGCAAGGCCATGGGCGCCCGGGTGATCGCCGCCGCCAGCAGCGCGGAGAAACTCGCCGTGGCCAAGGCGGCCGGTGCCGACGATTTGATCAACTACAGCGAAACCAGCCTGAAGGAGGAAATCAAGCGCCTCACCGACGGCCAGGGCGCCGACGTGATCTACGACCCGGTGGGCGGCGACCTGTTCGACCAGGCCATCCGCGCCATCGCCTGGAACGGCCGGTTGCTGGTGGTGGGTTTTGCCAGCGGACGCATCCCGGAACTCCCCGTGAACCTGGCCTTGCTCAAGGGTGCTGCCGTGGTGGGCGTGTTCTGGGGCTCTTTCGCCCAGCGCCAACCGAAGGACAATGCCGCCAATTTCCAGCAACTGTTCGGCGGGTTCGCCGAGGGCAAGCTCAAGCCGCTGGTGTCCCAGGTGTATCCGCTGAGCAACGCCGCCCAGGCGATCAATGACCTGGGGCAGCGCAAGGCGGTGGGGAAGGTGGTTGTGCAGGTGCGTTGAATGCGTCAAGGCGGTCAGGCCCCATGCGCCGGACCGCCATTGACCCGCACTAAAGCAACTCTCGAACTTCCTTCGGTAACATCCGCATATACCGCGCCGCTGGAAAACTCCCGCAACGCTGCACGATTGAAGGCAAGAGCCTGTTGAACCGAGCGATCAAGGCCAGGCGCTCGGCTTCCGGTAATTGTTTGACGAAAAACACATTGGACAAGTAGAGGCGTGTGTAATGGAACGGGAGCAAGTCCTGCACCCATAACTGGCCGTTGGCGTGGGCGTTGATGTCCGAGCATTTCCAGGTCTTGATCCATTTATTGGCGTCCAGTGGCAAGTCATCCAGGCGGAACTCGAAGGGCGCTACGACATGCGTCTTCGCCGGGTGTTCGAGATCCACCGGCCAAGGCTTGAAGCGCCACTGACTGACCGCTTCCCGTGCGGCTTCGGCGAAATCCGGATGATCGCTGTGCAGGATCGTGACCTCATCGACACGACCATCGGCATGCACCATGAAGCCGACCCGGGCCATACCCGTAATGCCTTTGCGGAACAGGGTCGTCGGGTAATCCGGCCTCGGATTGTTTTCGGGCACCAACAACACCTCCGCTGCCCCGCTCGTACCGGACAAGCACAGCAACAGCATCACCACGGACCACCTCATTGCCCCTACCCCTCAGTTGAAATGCCAGACCTGGCAGAAACGTAAAGGGTAAAGGCCATGGCTCATGGGCCCTATAGCGAGACTTCCCATTTGGGCGAAGGACGTTTCCCACTGCTTTGCCCCGTATTCACCGATGCGGCGCATGAAAGGGCATCGCGAAGGCATTTCCTACGACGCCCTTCGCTTACGTCTGAACGACATGTTCACTTAAGAACATGACCAATCGAAATTTCTGCTTTTTATGCGCCAACGAGCGATGCTATTTTCGGTAACGAAACTGTAACATTCGCATCCGCCGCCATAACAAGAACCTGGAGCACTTGAATGTTTGCTTTCTTTCGACCTGCCGCACACCAGGCAGTCCTGCCTGAAGAAAAAATAGACAGCACCTACCGACGCCTTCGCTGGCAGATCTTCGCCGGGATCTTCATTGGCTACGCCGGGTATTACCTGCTGCGCAAGAACTTCTCCCTGGCCATGCCGTACCTGATCGACGAGGGTTATACCCGTGGCCAGCTGGGCCTGGCCATGTCCGCCATCGCCATCGCTTATGGGCTGTCGAAGTTCCTGATGGGCCTGGTGTCCGACCGTTCCAACCCCCGTTACTTCCTGCCCTTCGGCTTGCTGGTCTCGGCGGGAGTGATGTTCGTGTTCGGTTTCGCGCCCTGGGCAACGTCCAGCGTGACCATCATGTTCATCCTCCTGTTCATCAACGGCTGGGCCCAAGGCATGGGCTGGCCGCCACGCGGACGGACCATGGTGCATTGGTGGTCGCAGAAGGAACGTGGCGGCGTGGTGTCGGTGTGGAACGTGGCGCACAACGTCGGTGGCGGCCTGATCGGCCCGTTGTTCCTGCTGGGCATGGCCTGGTTCAATGATTGGCACGCGGCATTCTATGTGCCCGCTACCGTAGCGCTCGTCGTTGCGGTGTTTGCCTTCGCGACCATGCGCGACACCCCGCAATCGGTGGGCCTGCCCCCGATCGAGAAATACAAGAACGACTACCCGGAAGGCTACGACGCCAGCCACGAGAACGAATTCAGCGCCAAGGAAATCTTCGTCAAGTACGTGCTGCGCAACAAGATGCTCTGGTACATCGCCATGGCCAACGTCTTCGTCTACCTGCTGCGCTACGGCGTGCTGGACTGGGCGCCGACCTACCTCAAGGAAGCCAAGGGCTTCACGGTGGACAAGAGCTCCTGGGCCTATTTCTTCTACGAGTGGGCGGGCATTCCCGGCACGCTGCTGTGTGGCTGGATGTCCGACAAGATCTTCCGTGGCAACCGTGGCCTGACCGGCATGGTGTTCATGGCCCTGGTGACCGTGGCAACGCTGGTGTACTGGCTGAACCCGGCCGGCAACCCGACCGTCGACATGATCGCCCTGGTTTCCATCGGCTTCCTGATCTACGGCCCGGTGATGCTAATCGGTTTGCAGGCACTGGAGCTGGCGCCGAAGAAAGCCGCCGGTACCGCCGCGGGCTTCACGGGCCTGTTTGGTTACCTGGGTGGGTCGGTCGCGGCCAGTGCCGCCATGGGCTACACCGTGGACCACTTTGGCTGGAATGGCGGTTTTGTGCTGTTGGTCGGTGCCTGCTTGCTGGCGATGGCATTCCTCGCGCCAACCCTATGGCACAAGCAAATCGCCAGTCAGAGCCGCGAAGCGGTCGCCTGATCCAGCGCTGATTGGCAGCGCTTGAGCCGCGCCTCCAGGTTCCGGTCTGGCATGGCGTGGCTGCGCAGGGCGTGTACGGTCTGCTCGACATAATCGCGAGTGGTGCCGTAACGCCCACAGGCGCTTTCGAACACCTGGCTCAGCACATGGTCCGGCAAGTTGCCGGCATAGCTGGGCAGGTGTCGCTCCAACACAAAACCCAAGGCTTGCACCCGACTGCCATCCTCGAGACGGCAACTGAGCCAGTGCGGGCGATAGGACGGCACCGGCATCTCGCGCTGCCACAGGGCAAACAATGAGTCCTCAAGGTTCTCCTCCGGCAATCGATAGGCGAACCCGCTGCACGAACCGCCGCGATCCAATCCGAACACCAACCCTGGCAATTCCGGGGTGCCGCGGTGTTCGTGGGACCACAGGTATAAACCGCGATGGTAACCATGGACCCGGCCGCGCACCCGCTCCACCGCCGTACATTCCGGCCGCCAGATCAATGAACCGTACGCGAACAACCAGACCGGACCACCCTGGTGGAGACTCATGGTCAATTGCATCGAGGCGAGCAATTGTTCACGGGTCAGCTGCGGCCCCAGTTCGAGTCGTGGCGGGTACAAGGCACAGGTAATGGCGGATTCGATAGCGGTCATGGCCGTTAGCGGTTGGCTCCTCGCGGGGGCGGAAGGTAGTCGGGGTGCCGTCATGGTGTTGACGCTCAGGGGAATTCAGGCAAGTTAAATGCCATTGCGCACCCTATATACGTTATCGGTATCTAGCCTCAAGGCTAAATATCGAAACGAAATATATGAAGTTATATCGACGGGTGGACATGCGCGCTGTTGTGGCGAGGGAGCTTGCTCCCGCTCGGTTGCGCAGCGACCGCAAGATCTTGGGGCCGCTGCGCAGCCCAGCGGGAGCAAGCTCCCTCGCCACAAAAAAGCTCACTAAGCCTGGGTGGGTGAATGCGATTCAACCCCGCGGCGCATACGCAAACACATCCGCGCGCATCTGATGAGCGTCCATGCCGGCTTCCACCAAGGCATCGAGCGTGGCATAGATCATGGCCGGCGAACCGCTGGCATAGACGTGCACACCAGAAAGGTCACTGATGTCCTCGCACACCGCTTCATGGAGCATCCCGCAGCGCCCTTCCCAGCCACACAAGTCGCTGACGACTTTATGCAGGAACAGGTTCGGCAGTTTTTTCCATTCGTCCCAATGCTCGATTTCATAGAAATCTTCCGGCCGCCGCACGCCCCAATACAGGTGCACCGGGTGCTTGAAGCCCGCCGCGCGGCAGTGCTCGATCAAGCTGTGCATCTGCGCCATGCCGGTTCCAGCGGCGATCAGCACCAATGGGCCTTCCGGTAGTTCGGACAAATGCGTGTCGCCAAACGGCATTTCCACGCGCACGCTGGGGTTGCGTCGCAGTTGCTCCAGCAGCGCCTGTGCACTGCTTTCGCGCACCAATACGTGCAATTGCAGCTCGCGCCCGGAATGCGGCGCCGAGGCCAGGGAAAAAGCCGATTTCTCGCCGTTTTCCCTCTCGATCATCAGGTACTGCCCGGCGTGATAGCGCGGTGGCTTGCCCGCCGGCGCACGCAGGCGCACTCGCCAGACATCACCGCCTACGTCGGCGCACTCGATGACCTGGCACGCCAGGTTGCGTACCGGCAGCTCTCCCGGCGACAGCACGCCGTCCCACAGCACCACGCAGTCCTCCAGCGGCTCGGCGATACAGGTGAAGATCTCACCGTGATCGCGCACCTCGCCCGCCTGTTGCACACGGCCTTCCACCAGCAACGCGCCACAGACGTGGCAGTTGCCGTTGCGGCAGCTTTGCGGGCATTCATAGCCCAGGCGCCGCGCGCCATCGAGAATCCGCTCCGCCGGCTGTATCTCCAGCACCGCGCCGGAAGGCTGCAAGGTTACACGCATCAATCTATTCCTAACTGATTCCAGATGGCATCGATCCGTTGGGTAACGGCTTCATCCTTGACGATAACCCGGCCCCACTCACGGGTGGTTTCACCGGGCCATTTATGCGTGGCATCTAGCCCCATCTTCGACCCCAGGCCAGACACCGGCGAGGCGAAGTCGAGGTAGTCGATCGGCGTATTCTCGATCATCACCGTGTCGCGCTTGGGGTCCATGCGCGTGGTGATGGCCCAGATCACGTCGTTCCAGTCCCGTGCATTGATATCGTCGTCGGTGACGATAACGAACTTGGTGTACATGAACTGTCGCAAAAACGACCAGACCCCGAGCATCACCCGCTTGGCGTGCCCCGGATACGACTTCTTCATGGTCACCACGGCCATGCGATACGAACAGCCTTCCGGCGGCAAATAGAAATCGGTAATTTCCGGAAACTGCTTTTGCAGGATAGGCACGAACACTTCGTTCAGCGCCACGCCGAGAATCGCCGGCTCATCAGGCGGACGACCGGTGTAGGTGCTGTGGTAGATCGGCTTGATCCGATGGGTGATGCGCTCGACGGTAAACACCGGGAAGCTGTCGACTTCGTTGTAGTAACCGGTGTGGTCGCCGTACGGCCCTTCGTCGGCCATTTCGCCGGGATGGATCACCCCCTCAAGGATGATCTCGGCGGTGGCCGGCACTTGCAGGTCATTGCCGCGGCATTTCACCAGTTCGGTACGGTTGCCCCGCAGCAGGCCGGCGAAGGCATATTCGGAAAGGCTGTCGGGCACGGGCGTGACAGCGCCGAGGATAGTCGCCGGGTCCGCGCCCAGGGCCACCGACACCGGGAAAGGCTGGCCGGGGTGTTTTTCACACCACTCGCGGTAATCCAGCGCACCACCGCGATGGCTCAGCCAGCGCATGATGACCTTGTTGCGGCCGATCACCTGCTGACGGTAGATGCCCAGGTTCTGGCGGTCCTTGTTCGGGCCTTTGGTGACGGTCAGGCCCCAGGTGATCAGCGGGCCGACGTCGCCCGGCCAGCAGGTCTGTACCGGCAGCATAGCCAAATCGACATCGTCACCCTCGATCACCACTTCCTGGCAGATCGCGTCCTTGACGACTTTCGGCGCCATGGAAATGATCTTGCGGAAAATCGGCAGCTTCGACCAAGCGTCCTTCAGGCCTTTGGGCGGCTCGGGCTCCTTGAGGAACGCCAGCAGCTTGCCGATCTCGCGCAGTTCGCTGACGGCTTCGGCACCCATGCCCAGGGCCACGCGCTCCGGTGTGCCGAACAGGTTGCCCAGCACCGGGATGTCATAACCCGTCGGGTTTTCGAACAACAGCGCCGGGCCTTTTGCGCGCAGGGTGCGGTCGCAGACCTCGGTCATTTCCAGGACGGGGGACACCGGCACCTGGATGCGCTTGAGTTCGCCGCGCTGTTCCAGCCCACTGATAAAGTCGCGCAAGTCGCGATACTGCATGCAAAAGCCTCATGGTCGCCGTGGCGTTCGGGGGCCCGAGTTTAACGCCGCCCGTCCAGAATAGTGAATGCACAGATAGCAAAAAGCCGGGTTTCCCCGGCTCTTGCTGGCCTGTCCTGATGATTTACTTGCGTTTCATCGACAGGAAGAACTCATCGTTGGTCTTGGTCGTCTTCAGCTTGTCGACCAGGAACTCGATGGCAGCGACTTCATCCATCGGATGCAGCAGCTTGCGCAGGATCCACATGCGCTGCAACTCGTCATCGGCGGTCAGCAACTCTTCGCGACGGGTACCGGAACGGTTGATGTTGATGGCCGGGAACACACGCTTCTCGGCGATACGACGGTCCAGGGGCAGCTCCATGTTGCCGGTGCCCTTGAATTCCTCGTAGATCACTTCGTCCATCTTCGAACCGGTTTCAACCAGTGCGGTGGCGATGATGGTCAGCGAACCGCCTTCCTCGATGTTCCGCGCGGCGCCGAAGAAACGCTTCGGTTTTTCCAGCGCGTGGGCATCGACACCACCGGTCAGCACCTTGCCGGAGCTCGGGATCACGGTGTTGTAGGCACGGGCCAGACGGGTGATGGAGTCCAGCAGGATCACCACGTCCTTCTTGTGCTCGACCAGGCGCTTGGCCTTCTCGATCACCATTTCGGCAACCTGCACGTGACGGGTTGGCGGCTCGTCGAACGTCGAGGCGACCACTTCGCCGCGCACGGTGCGCTGCATTTCGGTCACTTCTTCCGGACGTTCGTCGATCAGCAACACGATCAGGTGAACTTCAGGGTTGTTACGGGCGATGTTGGCCGCGATGTTCTGCAGCATGATCGTCTTGCCCGCTTTCGGCGGCGCCACGATCAGGCCACGCTGGCCTTTGCCGATGGGTGCGCACAGGTCGATGACACGACCGGTGAGGTCTTCGGTGGAACCGTTGCCGGCTTCCATCTTCATGCGCACGGTCGGGAACAGCGGGGTCAGGTTCTCGAAGAGAATCTTGTTCTTCGCGTTTTCCGGACGATCGAAGTTGATCGTGTCGACCTTGAGCAGGGCGAAGTAACGCTCGCCTTCCTTCGGAGGGCGGATCTTGCCAACGATGGTGTCACCGGTGCGCAAGTTGAAGCGACGGATCTGGCTCGGCGAGACGTAGATATCGTCTGGGCCGGCGAGATAGGAAGCGTCTGCGGAGCGAAGGAAGCCGAAGCCGTCCTGGAGAATCTCCAGCACGCCATCACCGGAGATTTCCTCGCCGCTTTTCGCGTGCTTCTTGAGCAGGGAGAAAATCACGTCCTGCTTGCGCGAACGGGCCATATTTTCTATGCCCATCTGTTCGGCCAATTCGAGCAGTTCGGTAATCGGCTTTTGCTTGAGTTCAGTCAGATTCATATAGGAATGACGTAATCATTTATGGAGGGGGGAAATTAAGCTTTTGGCTTAATGAGGCCGCGCCGCGGAGAAGGCGACAGGATCGCGTACTTATTCGAAAGGAGAGCGTCGGCGACGGCTTGCAGGGGGCAATGGAGAAACCAGTGCGGGGCCGAATGTACCACCTGGGTTTGCAAGCGTCTAGCCCCGAATAACGAAAAAGCCCCGCGATTTGCGGGGCTTTTCCAGTGGCATTCGGCGCTTAGATGTTGGCGTCGAGGAAAGCGGCCAGTTGCGACTTCGACAGCGCACCGACCTTGGTGGCTTCGACGTTGCCGTTCTTGAACAGCATCAGGGTCGGGATACCACGCACGCCGTGCTTGGCCGGCGTCTCCTGGTTTTCGTCGATGTTCAGCTTGGCAACGGTCAGCTTGCCCTTGTAGGTCTCGGCAATCTCGTCCAGGACCGGAGCGATCATTTTGCAAGGACCGCACCACTCAGCCCAATAGTCGACCAGTACCGCGCCTTCGGCCTTGAGAACGTCAGCTTCGAAGCTAGCGTCGCTAACGTGTTTGATCAGATCGCTGCTCATGGAAATCTCCGGGGTCATCAGCAAAAAAACGTGGCCCATCATAGCGGCCCTTCCCGGGTTCAGGAAGCCGCAGTTGATTGAGTCTCGCTATGGCGCACGATGTATTTGAGTATGGCCCGGTTCAAGAAGCTACGGGAGCGACAAAGGAAATGCCGGTACGCAGCGCAGCGTTACGTACATGTTCCTGCATGGCTTTTTGCGCGGCGCCTGACGCCCGACGGGCCAGGGCGCGCAGGATCTTGCGATGCTCCTGCCAGGTTTCCATCGCCCGCTCCGCCCGGATGAACGGTAGTTTCTGGCTCTCCAGGAAGATCTCGGCGCTGGCGGTGAGGATGCTCAGCATCGCCTGGTTGCCGCTGGCCAGCAGGATTCGCCGATGGAATTCGAAATCCAGCCGCGCGGCGGCGTCGAAATCCCCGACCTTCAATTCCCGACGCATGGCTTCGACATTGTCTTGCAACCGGTCGAGCTCATCGGCGCTGAGCGTCACCGCCGCCAACCCCGCCGCGAAACCCTCCAGGGCGTAGCGCAACTGGAAGATGTCCACCGGCGAAGCCTGGGCCGCGAACGGCCAGCCCGGTGCCGACTCGCTGCGTGGAGCCTCTACCGGTGCCTGCACGAACACGCCCTTGCCCGGCTGCACGCTGATCATGCCCAGGGCACTCAGGGAGGACAGCGCTTCGCGCAACGACGCCCGGCTCACCCCCAGTTGCAGCGCCAGGTCCCGTTGCGACGGCAGCGCATCGCCGGGGCCGAAGCCTTCATCGACGATCAGTTTGCGGATGGCTTGCAGCGCCACTTCAGGAACGGCACGAGCGATGGAATTCATGATTTTTCAGACGAACCGGGCCAGTGAGCGGCTAGTTGTAAAGCTATTCGCCGCGCCCGGCAAGTCGTGCCCCAGCAGGGTTCGGCGGCAAATGCCGACGCTCGATAAAGGTGCGAAACGCGGCGCAACTGTTCAGACCAGTAAGACCGCCTCCCACCAGCAAAACCGTGGCTTTGACCGATTAAAAGCCGGCTTGGCATGGCCTGTGCTCTGTCCGAACGCAGAAATCACATCACCGATTGCGGAGATTCGCCATGATTCAGCGTTGCAGCGCCCTGCTCACAGCCCTGTTCGCCAGCCTGATGCTTTGTCAGCTGCCTGCCCACGCCGATGGCCTGGAAGACGTGGTCAAGCGTGGCACCCTCAAGGTCGCCGTGCCCCAGGACTTTCCGCCCTTCGGTTCGGTCGGCCCGGACATGAAGCCCCGCGGCCTGGACATCGACACCGCGAAACTGCTGGCCGACCAGCTCAAGGTCAAGCTTGAACTGACCCCAGTCAACAGCACCAACCGCATCCCGTTCCTGACCACCGGCAAGGTCGACCTGGTGATTTCCAGCCTGGGCAAGAATCCGGAGCGGGAAAAGGTCATCGATTTCTCCAGTGCCTATGCGCCGTTCTACCTGGCCGTGTTCGGCCCGCCTGCTGCCGCCATCAACACCCTGGACGACCTCAAGGGCAAGACCATCAGCGTCACCCGTGGCGCCATCGAAGACATCGAGCTGACCAAAGTCGCCCCCGAAGGCGCCACCATCAAGCGCTTCGAAGACAACAACTCGACCATCGCCGCCTACCTGGCCGGCCAGGTCGACCTGATCGCCAGCGGCAATGTGGTGATGGTCGCCATCAGCGAACGCAACCCCAAGCGTGTTCCGGCGCTGAAGGTGAAACTCAAGGACTCGCCGGTGTACGTGGGCGTGAACAAGAACGAGCCGGCCTTGCTGGACAAGGTCAACCAGATCCTGGCCACCGCCAAGACCGATGGCAGCCTGGAAAAGAACGCCCAGACCTGGCTCAAACAGCCGCTGCCGGCCGATCTCTGACCGTCGCTTGAGAGGCTGAGCATGGCTTATCAGTTCGATTTTCTGCCGGTGGTGCAAAACACCGAGCTGCTGTTGCGCGGCGCGCTGTTCACCTTGGAACTGACGGCCATCGGCACGTTGCTCGGGGTTGGCCTGGGCATCGTCGGGGCCGTGGTGCGGGCCTGGAACATTCGTCCGTTCGCAGCGATCGTCGGCGTGTACGTGGAGTTGATCCGCAACACGCCGTTCCTGGTGCAGCTGTTTTTCATCTTCTTCGGCTTGCCGTCCCTGGGCCTGCAGATTTCCGAATGGCAGGCCGCGGTACTGGCGATGGTGATCAACCTCGGCGCCTACTCCACCGAGATCATCCGCGCCGGTATCCAGGCCATCCCGCGGGGGCAACTGGAAGCCGCTGCGGCCCTGGCAATGAGCCGCTTCGAGGCGTTCCGCCACGTGGTGCTGCTGCCAGCACTGGGCAAGGTCTGGCCGGCCTTGAGCAGCCAGATCATCATCGTGATGCTCGGCTCGGCGGTCTGTTCGCAGATCGCCACCGAAGAATTGAGCTTTGCCGCCAACTTCATCCAGTCGCGCAACTTCCGCGCGTTCGAAACCTACGCGCTGACCACGCTGATCTATCTGTGCATGGCACTGTTGATCCGCCAGTTCCTCAATTGGGTCGGGCGTCGCTACATCGCCAGGAGCAGCCAATGAGCGATTTCACTTTCTGGGACGTGGTGCGCAACCTGCTCACCGGGCTGCAATGCACCCTGGCCCTGTCGCTGGTGGCGTTTATCGGCGGTGGCGTGATCGGCTTGCTGGTGATGGTGCTGCGCATCTCCAAACGCGCCCTGCCCCGCAACATCGCCCGTACCTACATCGAGCTGTTCCAAGGCACACCGCTGTTGATGCAACTGTTCCTGGTGTTCTTCGGCGTAGCCCTGGCCGGGGTGGAGATTTCACCGTGGATGGCGGCGGCGATCGCCCTGACGCTGTTTACCAGCGCCTACCTGGCGGAGATCTGGCGCGGTTGTGTCGATTCGATTTCCAACGGCCAGTGGGAAGCCTCCGCAAGCCTGGCCCTCAACCCGCTGGAACAGCTGCGCTACGTGATCCTGCCCCAGGCCCTGCGCATCGCCGTGGCGCCGACCGTGGGCTTTTCCGTGCAGGTGGTCAAAGGCACGGCTGTCACGTCGATCATCGGCTTTACCGAACTGACCAAGACCGGCGGCATGCTCGCCAATGCCACGTTCGAGCCGTTCATGGTTTATGGCCTGGTCGCCCTCGGTTACTTCCTGCTCTGCTACCCCTTGTCCCTCAGTGCGCGTTACCTGGAAAGGAGACTGCATGCCTCTGCTTAGAATTACCGCCCTGCATAAATACTACGGCGATCATCACGTGCTCAAAGGCATCGACCTGAGCGTCGAGGAAGGCCAGGTGGTGGCGATCATCGGCCGCAGCGGCTCGGGCAAGTCCACCTTGCTGCGCACCCTCAATGGCTTGGAGTCGATCAACGACGGTGTGATCGAAGTCGACGGCGAATACCTCGACGCCGCCCGTGCCGACCTGCGCAGCCTGCGGCAGAAAGTCGGGATGGTGTTCCAGCAGTTCAACCTGTTCCCGCACCTGACCGTCGGCGAGAACGTCATGCTCGCGCCGCAAGTTGTGCAAAAAGTACCCAAGGCCAAGGCGGCCGAGCTGGCGCGGCAGATGCTGGAACGGGTCGGGCTGGGCGAGAAATTCGCTGCGTTCCCCGACCGCTTGTCCGGCGGCCAGCAGCAACGGGTGGCGATTGCCCGCGCCCTGGCGATGTCGCCGAAAGTGCTGCTGTGCGACGAAATCACTTCGGCCCTGGACCCGGAACTGGTCAACGAAGTGCTCAGCGTGGTGCGGCAACTGGCCAAGGAAGGCATGACGCTGATCATGGTCACCCACGAAATGCGCTTCGCCCGGGAAGTGGGCGACAAACTGGTGTTCATGCATCAGGGCAAGGTGCATGAAGTGGGCGATCCGAAGGTGCTGTTTGCCGATCCGCAGACGGCGGAGCTGGCGAACTTCATCGGTACGGTCGAGCCTGCCTGACCTTTACTGTCAAGGAAGTCCTCTGTGGCGAGGGAGCTTGCTCCCGCTCGATTGCGCAGCAATCGCAGGATCTGCCTGCCGATGTATCCCTGGTGTACCGGGTTGACTGGTTTTGGGGCTGCTACGCCGCCCAGCGGGAGCAAGCGCCCTCGCCACAAAGGCACCCTGCAGCCTGCTCTGGCTCAAGGGTTTGGTTCAGGCGCGTTGGCGTAAGCGGTCGATCGTGGCAGGATGGCGAGGTTATCGACCGAGACTTTTTGACCATGCCGCCATCCCAAGCCAAGAATCTGTCCCTGATCGCTGCCATCGACCTGGGCTCCAACAGCTTCCACATGGTCGTCGCCAAGGCCCAGAACGGGGAAATCCGCATCCTTGAGCGGCTCGGCGAAAAGGTCCAACTGGCCGCCGGCATCGATGAAGAACGCCAACTGAGTGAAGAATCCATCCAGCGCGGGCTCGATTGCCTCAAGCGGTTTGCCCAACTGATCAACGGCATGCCCCTGGGCGCGGTGCGGATCGTGGGCACCAACGCCCTGCGCGAGGCACGCAACCGGGGCGAGTTCATCCGCCGCGCCGAAGCCCTCCTCGGCCATCCGGTGGAAGTCATTTCCGGCCGTGAAGAAGCCCGCCTGATCTATCTGGGCGTTTCCCATACTTTGGCCGACACCCCGGGCAAGCGCCTGGTGGCGGACATCGGCGGCGGCAGTACCGAATTCATCCTCGGCCAGCGCTTCGAGCCGCTGCTTCGCGAAAGCCTGCAGATGGGCTGCGTCAGCTACACCCAACGTTATTTCCGCGACGGCAAGATTACTCCTGCCCGCTACGCCCAGGCCTATACAGCGGCGCGCCTGGAAATCATGAGCATCGAACACGCCCTGCACCGCCTGACCTGGGATGAAGCCATCGGCTCCTCGGGGACCATTCGCGCCATTGGCCTGGCGCTCAAGGCGGGTGGCCACGGCACCGGCGAAGTCAATGCCGAGGGCCTGGCCTGGCTCAAGCGCAAGGTGTTCAAGCTCGGTGAAGCGGACAAGATCGATTTCGAAGGCATCAAGCCCGACCGCCGGACGATTTTCCCGGCGGGCCTGGCGATCCTCGAAGCGATTTTCGACGCCCTCGAACTGCAACGCATGGACCACTGTGAAGGCGCCCTGCGCGAAGGCGTGCTGTATGACCTGCTGGGGCGGCATCATCACGAAGACGTGCGCGAGCGCACCCTGGGCTCGCTCATGGAGCGCTATCACGTCGATCAGGAGCAAGCTGTACGGGTCGAGCGCAAGGCCCTGCACGCCTTCGACCAGGTGGCTGACGACTGGGACTTGAACGACGGGGTCTGGCGCGAGTTGCTGGGCTGGGCCGCCAAGGTCCATGAAGTGGGCCTGGACATTGCCCACTATCACTACCACAAGCACGGCGCCTACCTGATCGAGCACTCGGACCTGGCGGGGTTTTCCCGGGAAGACCAGCAGATGCTCGCGCTATTGGTACGCGGCCACCGGCGCAACATTCCCAAGGATAAATTCGCCGAGTTCGGCGACGACGGCATCAAGCTGATTCGCCTGTGCGTGCTGCTGCGTTTTGCGATCCTGTTCCACCACATCCGTGGCACCCAGGAAATGCCGCAAGTGGCCCTGCATGCCGACGGCGATCAGCTGGACGTGATGTTCCCCGACGGCTGGCTGGAAGAGAACCAACTGACCCAGGCTGACTTCGCCCAGGACGCGGAATGGCTGACGCGGGGCGGGATTGTGCTGAACATTCACTGATCCAGCTACAACACAGATCTTTGTGGCGAGGGAGCTTGCTCCCGCTGGAGGGCGAGGCCCGCCCAAGGCTTGGGGCTGCTGCGCCCGAAGCGTCGGACCGGCCCAGCGGGAGCCAGCGCCCTCGCCCCAAAAGCCAAGCTCGCCCCAGGACGTTTAACGAACCGCCAACACCGGGCTGCTCAAGCGATCGAGCAAGGTCGCCTGGGCGCTGCGCGGGTTCTGGTTGCCGGTCGGCGTGTTGCGGATGTAGCGGCCATCCGACTGCAGGCTCCAGCTGTGGGTGTTGTCGGTCAGGTAGCTTTCCAACTCCTTCTTGACCCGCAGGATCAGCTTCTTGCCTTCCACCGGGAAGCAGGTCTCGACTCGCTTGTCGAGGTTGCGCTCCATCCAGTCGGCGCTGGACAGGAACATCTGCTCCTCACCGCCGTTGAGGAAGTAGAACACCCGCGTGTGCTCCAGGAACCGCCCGATGATCGAGCGCACGTGGATGTTGTGGGACACCCCCGGAATGCCCGGCCGCAGGCAGCACATGCCCCGCACCACGAGATCGATGCGTACGCCCGACTGGCTGGCCTTGTACAACGCACGGATGATCTTCGGATCGGTCAACGAGTTGAACTTGGCAATGATGTGGGCCGGCTTGCCGTCCAGGGCGAACTGCGTCTCCCGGGCAATCATGTCGAGCATGCCCTTCTTCAGGGTGAACGGCGCATGCAGCAGTTTCTTCATGCGCAAGGTCTTGCCCATGCCGATCAACTGGCTGAACAGCTTGCCGACGTCTTCGCACAAGGCATCGTCGGAAGTCAGCAGGCTGTAGTCGGTGTACAGGCGAGCGTTGGCAGCGTGGTAGTTGCCAGTGCCCAAGTGGGCGTAACGCACGATCTCGCCGGCTTCACGGCGCAGGATGAGCATCATCTTGGCGTGGGTCTTGAAGCCAACCACGCCATAGATCACCACCGCACCGGCCGCTTGCAGGCGGCTGGCCAGTTGCAGGTTGGATTCCTCGTCGAAGCGGGCGCGCAATTCGATCACCGCCGTGACTTCCTTGCCGTTTCGCGCCGCGTCCACCAGGGCGTCGACGATTTCCGAGTTGGCGCCGCTGCGGTACAGAGTCTGGCGCACCGCCAGAACGTGAGGGTCCTTGGCGGCCTGGCGCAGCAGGTCGACCACCGGCGTGAACGACTCGAACGGGTGCAACAGGAGGATGTCCTGCTTGCTCACCACGCTGAAAATGTTTTCGCTGTTTTGCAGCAGTTTCGGGATCTGCGGCGTAAACGGCGAATATTGCAGTTCCGGATGGCTGTCCAGGCCGGTGATGCTGAACAGTCGGGTCAGGTTGACCGGGCCGTTGACCTGATATAGCTCGGTCTCATGCAGGTTGAATTGCTTGAGCAGATAGTCGGACAGGTGGTTCGGGCAGGTGTCGGCCACCTCCAGGCGCACCGCATCGCCGTAACGCCGGGAGAACAACTCGCCGCGCAGGGCGCGGGCCAGGTCTTCGACGTCCTCGGTGTCCACCGACAGGTCGGCGTTGCGGGTCAGGCGGAACTGGTAGCAGCCCTTCACTTTCATGCCTTGGAACAGGTCATCGGCATGGGCGTGGATCATCGATGACAGGAAAACATAGTTGTCGCCCGGCCCGCCAACGTCTTCCGGCACGCGAATGATGCGCGGCAACAGGCGCGGCGCCGGGATGATCGCCAGGCCGGAATCGCGACCGAAGGCGTCGATGCCTTCCAGCTCGACGATGAAGTTCAGGCTCTTGTTGACCAGCAGCGGGAACGGGTGCGTCGGATCGAGGCCGATCGGCGTGATGATCGGTGCGATCTCGTCGCGGAAATAGCGGCGCACCCAAGTCTTGATCTTGGTGTTCCAGTTGCGCCGGCGGATGAAGCGCACCTGGTGCTTTTCCAGCTCCGGCAGCAGGATGTCGTTGAGGATCGCGTACTGGCGGTCCACATGGCCATGGACCAGCTCGCTGATGCGGGCCAGGGCCTGGTGCGGTTGCAGGCCATCGGCGCCGGCCTGTTCACGGGCGAAGGTGATCTGCTTCTTCAGGCCGGCCACACGGATTTCGAAGAACTCATCCAGGTTGCTGGAAAAGATCAGCAGGAACTTCAGCCGCTCCAGCAGCGGGTAGGACTCGTCCAGCGCCTGCTCCAGCACGCGGATGTTGAACTGCAGTTGCGACAGCTCGCGATGGATGTACAGGCTGCTGTCATCCAGGTTCGGAATGGCAATCGCCGGGGCCGGGGCGGGCTCGACCACAGCCGGGGGAGCGGGCTCCAGCTCCGGCGGTGTCTCGGCGACTTGCTCGACCACGGGTTGAGCGTCTTTTACGGCAACTTCTGTGAGTCCTTCGGTATTCATCGCAAGTTCCTGGGAGGCTATTTCTGCTCTCGTAACAATTGGGCGGCGCGCACGGCAAAGTACGTCAGGATGCCATCAGCGCCTGCGCGTTTGAAAGCGGTCAAGGACTCCAGGATCACCCCTTCGCCCAACCAACCGTTCTGGATCGCGGCCATGTGCATGGCGTACTCGCCGCTGACCTGATAAACAAAGGTCGGCACTTTGAATTCGTCTTTGACCCGGCAAAGAATGTCGAGGTAGGGCATGCCAGGCTTGACCATGACCATGTCTGCCCCTTCTGACAAGTCAGCCGCCACTTCGTGCAAGGCTTCCTGACTGTTGGCCGGGTCCATCTGATAGGAGGCCTTGTTGGCCTTGCCCAGGTTCAGCGCCGAGCCGACCGCATCGCGGAACGGGCCGTAATAGGCGCTGGCGTACTTGGCCGAGTAGGCCATGATCCGCACATTGACGTGACCGGCGACCTCGAGGGCTTCGCGGATCGCCTGGATGCGCCCGTCCATCATGTCCGACGGCGCGACCACCTGGGCACCGGCCTCGGCATGGGACAACGCCTGCCGGACCAGCGCATCGACGGTAATGTCGTTCTGCACGTAGCCTTCTTCGTCGAGGATACCGTCCTGCCCGTGGGTCGTGAACGGGTCCAGCGCCACGTCGGTGATCACTCCCAGTTCCGGGAAGCGCGTGCGCAGGGCGCGGGTCGCACGTTGGGCAATGCCCGCCGGGTTCCAGGCTGCGGCGGCGTCCAGGGACTTGAGCGCCGGCGGCGTGACCGGGAACAGGGCCAGCGCCGGAATGCCCAGCTCGACCCAGTGGGCGGCTTCTTCGAGCAGCAGGTCGATGGTCAGGCGTTCCACCCCGGGCATCGACGCCACCGCTTCGCGACGGTTCTCACCGTCCAGCACGAACACCGGCAGGATCAGGTCATCGGTGGTCAGCACGTTTTCACGCACCAGCCGACGAGAGAACTCATCACGACGGTTGCGACGCAGACGGGTAGCAGGGAACAGACGATTGGCGGGGGTAAAGCTCACGGCAGACTCCTGAGCCCGCAGACGGGCGAGCGTGACAGTTATAAGCGGCTATTATGACGAACGCATGACAGTTGTGCGAAAGCGCGACCGGTAGTCGCAGTCATTGTCTTCTGTAGGAATTGTTCACGTCGAGACACATTTCGATACTTTCCTGAATGTGCCCGAAGGGTTAGGCTGCGCGTTCATTTCGCCAGCACCCAGACAATGCTCCAACAATTTCTGCATGACTTCGGCTACTTGGCCTTGTTTATCGGCACGTTCTTCGAAGGCGAAACCATCCTCGTGCTCGCAGGCTTCCTGGCGTTCCGTGGCTACATGGACATCAACCTGGTGGTCGTCGTGGCGTTCTGCGGCAGCTACGCGGGCGATCAGCTGTGGTATTTCCTGGGGCGCAAGCACGGCCGCAAGCTCTTGGCCCGCAAGCCGCGCTGGCAATTGATGGGCGATCGCGCGTTGGAGCACATCCGCCGGCATCCGGACATCTGGGTCCTGAGCTTCCGCTTCGTCTACGGCCTGCGCACGGTGATGCCGGTGGCCATCGGCCTGTCAGGCTATCCGCCGGGCCGCTACCTGCTGCTCAACGGCATCGGCGCGGCGATCTGGGCCACGGCCCTGGCCGCCGCCGCGTACCACTTCGGCGCAGTGCTGGAAGGCATGCTGGGCAGCATCAAGAAATACGAACTATGGGTGCTTGGCGCGTTGCTGGTGCTGGGCCTGGTCCTGTGGCTGCGCCGACGCATCAAGAATGCGCGGCTGGCCAAGAAAGTCCTCGAAGCCGAGCGACTCGAACAAGCCAAGTCTGCCGAGCCTACGACGCCAACCGAGTAAACCGGCTGCGGCAGCAGTACAGCCCGATGCCGCTGAGCAGGCTGTAGCTGAGCAGCCCGACCCAAGCCCCATGGCTCATCACAGCGCTGGCCGGCCACAACCCGGCCAAGGGCGCCAGCCATACCAGCGGCAGGTTCGACGCCAGCCGCAACAGCTCCAGCTTCAGCGCCCACGGGCGATTCTCCAGGGCCACGCCCAACACGAACAGACCGAACGCCACCGCGCCCCACCCCAGCACCAGGGCGGCCACCGGCAGGCTGCCTTCAAGGTTCATCAAATAACTGCCCAAGGCAATGTAGACGCCGAACTGCAGCCCTACGTACCACTGCTGGCGCAGGTCCAGCGGCACTTCGAATTTGCGGAACTGGCTCAAGTCCGGTTTGTTCAGCGGGTACCGGGCCGCGACATCCGCCGGACGCCAACCGGTGGGCATGAACCAGATTCGCAGCTTGTCCCACCAGCGCTCCGCTCGCCGCGCATCGGCCCACAGCTGGGCATAGAACTGCAGGTTGGCCCACAACGGATTCCAGCTCGCCAGCGGCGTGGTCACGCCAAAAACCACCGGCTCGTTATCGTCTTCTTCTTGGAAGGTGCCAAACAGACGGTCCCAAATAATGAACACCCCGCCGTAGTTGCGATCCATGTAGAGAGGGTTCTGTGCATGGTGGGCACGATGATTGGACGGCGTCACGAAACACCACTCCAGCCAGCCGAGCTTGGGAATGTGCTGGGTGTGGACCCAGAACTGGTACAGCAGATTCAACGCCGCAACGCTGACGAAGACCACCAACGGCACGCCCAGTACGGCGAGCGGGACATAGAAGACCCAGCTCAACAGGAAGCCGGTGCTGGTCTGGCGCAACGCGGTGGACAGGTTGTAGTCCTCGCTCTGGTGGTGCACCGAATGGGCGGCCCAGAGGATGTTGCGCTCATGGCCCATGCGGTGCAGCCAGTAATAGCAGAAGTCGTAGAGCACGAAGGCAAACACCCAGGTCCAGGCCCGGTCGGCAGGGAGCTCGATGGCGGCCAGGTGCTTCAACGCAAAGGCATAGGTCACCAGTCCCACGCCTTTGGTCAGCAGGCCGGTGGTGGTCGACAGCACGCCGGTGCTCACGCTGTTGATCGCGTCTGCCACGCGGTAGTGGCTCACGCCCCGCCAGCGATCGGCCAACAACTCGACGGCAATCAGCACAAAGAAGAACGGCACGGCATACAGGATGAAGTTCATGACGCAACCCGGGCATGCGAGGCAGGGAGATAACCGGCAGGTTAGGTGTAGCTGCCCGATCCCCCTATGGCAACGAGTGACAAATTAGTAGACATTTAACGCCATGAATCTGGAGAAAAAGCCCATGAGCAAAAAAATTGCAGTGATCCTTTCCGGCTGTGGCGTGTATGACGGCGCCGAGATCCACGAAAGCGTGATCACCTTGCTGCGCCTCGATCAGCGTGGGGCGCAGGTCCAGTGCTTCGCCCCCAACATTGCCCAGTTGCATGTGATCAATCACCTGACGGGCGAGGAAATGCCCGAGAGCCGCAACGTGTTGGTGGAGTCCGCGCGGATCGCCCGGGGCAACGTGAAGGATTTGCGTGAGGCCAACGTCGACGATTTCGATGCGCTGATCGTACCCGGTGGCTTTGGCTCGGCGAAAAACCTCTCCAACTTTGCCGTCGAAGGCGTCGGTTGCACGGTCCAGCCAGAAGTCCTGGCCTTGACCGAGGCTTTTGCCGAGGCCGGTAAACCGGTCGGGCTGATCTGCATCTCCCCGGCCCTGGCAGCAAAAATCTATGGCCCAGGGGTGACCTGCACCATCGGCAACGACCCGGACACGGCGGCGGCCGTGGGCAAAATGGGCGGCACCCACGAAGACTGCGCGGTGACCGACATCGTCGAGGACCGCGCGCGCAAACTGGTCAGCACCCCGGCCTACATGCTGGCGCAGAACATCAGCGAAGCGGCTTCGGGCATCAACAAGCTGGTGGACCGGGTGTTGGAGTTGACGCACGAGAACGACGCCTGACCCCACCGACTTTTCCCTCTCTGTGGGAGCGAGCCCGCTCGCGAAAGCGCCGGGACTGGCAATCTATTCTTTGACTGACACCCCGCCTTCGCGAGCAGGCTCGCTCCCACAGGATCGATTCGGCCTCAAGTCACTCGGGTCAACCGCGTCAGGATCCGATCAAGCGCATTGGCAAACCCTTGCTTGTCCCGTTCGCTGTACGCCGCCGGGCCGCCACCCATATGCCCCTGTTCACGCAAATCGGTGAACAGGTTGCGCACCGCCAGGCGCTCGCCCATGTTTTGCGCATCGAACTCCTTGCCCCGCGGGTCCAGGGCAGCGACGCCCTTCTTTACCAAGCGGTCGGCCAAGGGCACGTCGCTGCAGATCACCAGCTCACCCGGCGCGGCGTGCTCCACCAGGTAGTCGTCCGCCGCGTCAGGGCCGCTGGGCACCACGATCAATTTCACACAGGCCAGGGCCGGCTTGATCTGCGGTTGGCCGGCCACCAGCACCACCTCGAACCGGCGCTTCAAGGCGAACTTGACCACCAGTTCCTTCGCCGCCTTGGGACAGGCGTCGGCGTCGATCCATACGCGCATCGGGGTCTTCCTCTTCTAAATGCATCGCGAGCAAGCTCGCTCCCACAGAGGACAGCCTACATCCTGTGGGAGCGAGCTTGCTCGCGATTATGAGCGCAGCGAATGCTTTTTCAGGAAACCTGCACCCGACGCTTCTCCGCCACCCAACTGCGCCCATACAGCACCACGATCGCCAGGATCGCCACCACTTGGGCGGCCAGCGAATAAGCATCGGCATGAATGCCCAGCCAGTCGAAGTCGAAGAACGCCACCGGATGGGTGCCGAAGATCCCGGCTTCCTGCAACGCCTTCACGCCATGACCGGCGAACACCACCGACAGCGCGCACAACAACGCGGCGTTGATGCTGAAGAACAGCGCCAGCGGCAGTTTCGCCGAGCCGCGCAGGATCACCCAGGCCAACCCCACCAGCAACACCAGCGCGGTCGCGCCGCCGGCCAGCACCGCGTTGTGCCCGGCAGGCCCCGCTTGCAGCCACAGGGTTTCGTAGAACAGGATCACTTCGAACAGTTCGCGATAGACCGAGAAGAACGCCAGGATCGCAAAACCAAAACGACCGCCGCCGCCCACCAGGCTGCTCTTGATGTAATCCTGCCAGGCCGCGGCGTGACGACGGTCGTGCATCCAGACGCCCAGCCACAACACCATCACACTGGCGAACAGCGCCGTCGCGCCTTCGAGCAACTCGCGCTGGGCACCGCTGACGTCGATCACATACGCCGCCAGGCCCCAGGTCGCCAGGCCGGCCAGCAGCGCCAGGCCCCACCCGACGTTGACGCTGCGCACCGCCGACTGCTGACCGGTGTTGCGCAGGAATGCCAGGATAGCCGCCAGCACCAGGATCGCTTCCAACCCTTCACGCAGCAGGATCAGCAAGCCTGAGATGTAGCTCAGCGACCAGCTCAAGCCATCGCCGCCCAGCAGGCCGGCAGACGCTTTCAACTTGGCCTTGGCCGCGTCCAGGCGCTGTTCGGCCTGCTCAACCGGCAGACCGTCCTGCAGCGACTGACGGTAGGCCATCAGGGCCTTTTCGGTGTCTTTGCGCACGTTGGCATCGACGTTGTCCAGCGAGCTTTCCACCAGCTCGAAACCTTCCAGGTAAGCCGCGACCGATAGGTCGTAGGCCTGGTCATGGTCACCGGCGCGATACGCGGCGATGCTTTTGTCCAGGGTGGCGGCCGTGTAGTCGAGCAACTGCGCCGGGCCACGTTGCACCTGTGGCGGCTGGGCGCGCTGGGCACGGAATGTCGCCGCCGCCGCCGGGCCTTGCGCGGCGAGGACTTCGCCCGGGGTCTGGCGCGCCAGGTCAGCGAGGTTAAAGACTTGTTCACTTTTGGCCGCGGCCGGGTCGGCGCTGAAGCTGGCGATATAGGTCGCCAAATCCCAACGTTGACGGTCGTCGAGCTGATCGGCGAAAGCCGGCATGTCGGTGCCTTCGATGCCCATGCCGAGGGTGTTATAGATCCCATAGAGGCTCAGGCGATCCAGGCGCTGGGCGTCCCGCAAGTTGGCGGGCGGCGGTTCCAGGCCAACACCGGCAGGACCGTCGCCGGCACCGCTGGCACCGTGGCACACCGAGCAATTCTGCGCATACAACGGCGCACCGCGAATGGGATCGGGAGTGATGACCGGCGCTTGGCTGACTTCATACGCCACCGCCAGCTTGGCCCCCAGCTGCCGCGCCAGACGGGCGACTTCGCCGCCGTCCTGGCGCTGGGTGATCGCCGTGCGCAAACCGCCGATGCCCTGGACCAACTCGGCCTTTTCCGGTTTGGCCGGCAACCCGACGATCACCCCTTCCAGCGCCTGGGTGAACTCCAACTGCTCGCGGTACTCCGCGTCGTCGATGACCTTGCCCGCCTCGACCGTAGCCGGGTAATCCGCCCCGATGTAATCCAATAAATGCAGCGCCTGGGGGGCACTTTCGAGGGTTTCGGCCAGCAGCGAAGTGCTGCACAGCGCAAGCAATGGCAATACAAGCCAGGCCAGCAAACGGAACGGCGCAGTCATGAATGACTCTCGGTTGGTAATAAGAAGTAACACATTGTTCACTTCCAATGGCTTTGGCTCAAGGGCGGATGTGCCTAGGGAGCCGATTTTCATCGGATTTTCATGCTTTGGAGGTGATGTCACAAAAACAGCATTTCGCAACTGAAAAGCCATTACATAGCCAAGCGCCATGTTTATAATCCCGCGGCCTTCTTATCATTCGATGGCATAAAAGCTCCTCTTTTTATGAGGAACCGACAGCGTTTCAACGCTCGTCCGTGGGATCGCTCCAGCCCGGCCCGCACACCCCCGGCTGCTATCAGGGAAGAAAATGTTCATGGCATCCCGTGCCGTTCTTTCGGTCGCCCTCGGCGCGATCACCTTGTTGTCCGGCTGCTCGGCCTTTCGCAATTACGACAGCGAATTGGCCCAGACCAACCAGCAGTTGGCGTCCGGCAACGTCGACGGCGCGTTGACCCTGCTGGAGAAGAACAATTCCAGCCAGGACAAAGACCTGCTGTATTACTTCGAGAAAGGTGAGCTGCTGCGCGCCAAGGGCGATTTGTCCGGCAGCCAGACCGCCTGGAACAGCGCCGATCAGCAGGTTGGCCAGTGGGAAGACGCGGTCAAGCTCGACACAGCCAAGTACCTGGCCCAGTTCGGCAGCTTCCTGGTCAACGATAAAGTCCGCCGCTACGAAGGCTACGATTACGAAAAGGTCATGCTGACCACGCAGATGGCCCTGAATCTGCTGGCAGTGAATGACTTCGATGGCGCCCGGACCCAGATCAAGAAGACCCACGAACGCGAAGCGGTGATCGCCGACCTGCGGGACAAGGAATACCTCAAGCGCGAGGAAGAAGCCGAGAAACAAGGGGGCAAGACCGAATACAAGGACCTCCAGGGTTACCCGGTGGCCAGCCTCGATGCCCCGGAAGTCGTCGGCCTCAAAAACAGCTACCAAAGCGCGTTCAGCCATTACCTGGCCGGTTTCGTCTATGAAGCCCTAGGTGAAAAGGACCTGGCCGCGCCGGGCTATCGCAAGGCCGCCGAACTGCGCCCCAACACGCCATTGCTGGAGCAGGCCCTGCGTGACCTCGACAAACCTGCCGCCAAAAGCGATGACAGCGACATCCTGATCGTGGTGCAGAGTGGCCTGGCGCCGTCCCGGGACTCGATCCGCATTCCCCTTCCGCTGCCGATCAGCGGCTATCTGGTCATCACACCGTTGTCGTTCCCGCTGATCAAGCCTGACACCTCCACAGCCACCTTCGGCCAGATCGGTGTCGACGGCCGCCAGTTGGACCTGACCCAGCTCAACAGCACCACCGCCATGTCGCGTCGCGCCCTGCGCGATGACATGCCGGGCATAATCCTGCGCACCACCGTGCGCGCCATCACCCGTGGTGTGGCGCAAAAGCAGATCAACGAAACCAACCCCCTGGCCGGCCTGGCCGTGGGTCTTACCTCGGCGGTACTCGAAGGGGCCGACACCCGGACCTGGCGCACCCTGCCCGACTACACCCAGGTCGTGCGCCTGCGCCTGAAGAAAGGCGAGCACCAAGTCACCCTGCCAAGCGCGGTGGGCGGTTCGGTGGTCAAGGTCACCGTCGACCAGCGTTACCAGGTCATCACGCTGCGAGCGGTGGGTAACCAAGTGTTCGCCGGCGGCCTGGCGGCCCAGGTGATACCAAGCGCCAATCCGACCGCCATTGCCCTCAAGCAACCTTAAGAACGGAGTCTTGTTCACATGCGTTTAAAACTGATCGCCGTCGGCGCCCTGGCCTTGCTGGCCGGTTGCGCCACCCCGCCGCCACCGGAGCCGGGCAGCGCCGCCAGCAAGGTCGTGGCGATGGGCAAGACCAAGAACATCGTGGTCGGCGCCATGCGCGTGGCCAGGGAAAACGGCTACATGACCGTCAATGTCCAGTTGAGCAATACCAGCTACAACAACAAGACGATGTATTACCGCTTTGCCTGGCTGGGGCCGGAAGGCTTTCCGATCGCCGAAGAAGAAACCTGGAAAAGCCTGACGATGTATGGCGAACAGACCAGTTTCCTGCCGGCCATCGCACCGACACCCAAGGCCGTGGATTTCCGTTTGGAAATCAATACCCCTTGAGCCTGATCCCGGTCGGTCAAGCCAGCACCGGACCTGTGGCGAGGGAGCTTGCTCCCGCTGGGGCGCGCAGCCGCCCCAAGGCGGTGGGCGTACGGCGCGAACGCGCCGGACGCCGGAGCACCCGGCCACGGGAGCGAGGGCCGCG
>NZ_JABAEE010000072.1:0-22329 GCF_023701885.1 Pseudomonas sp. CG7
TTTGCCGCCCAATCAGTACGAGCGGCAAACAGCCTGAAAACACCGATTGAGGTGTCCGGAAAAAGTTGACCACCTCAGACACAAAACTCATGTACGCCACAAAACTTGTGGGAGCGAGCTTGCTCGCGAAGAGGCCTGTACATTCACACAACTTCATTGGCTGTGATACCGCTTTCGCGAGCGGGCTCGCCCCCACAGGGGAAACTCGGTCCCACCAGAACCAGGTCGGCTATAAGGCCGCCTCGGGGAGGATGTTGATCTCGGACGCCCCGTTAACCACGATGGCTGAACGGAGGTGTTGTGGAGTGGGCATCCCGGCATGGATGCCGGGATAGCCGCGCTGGGCCATGGATGGCCCTTCGCGGCGGCCCACGGAGCAATGCCTTCGTTCAGGCATGCCGAGCCCTAGCGAGGCACCGAGTGGTGGGGCAGAAGCGTTTTGGTTACTTTTGACTGGGCCGGCTTCCGGGCTCTTCAAAAGTGACCCGCTGTAAGAGCGGAACCATAATTAGCCGTTACCTAGATAACGGATATACACACAAGATCATCAACAACACGAAAAAAAGCCCCGAAAGTCACCGACCTTTGAAAACCACACCACTCATATACTGATTCAAATCGCGAAAGTCCTTAACGCCCCAATCAAACGGCACCAACTTCACACCATTCTCTTTCAACGTCCTGGGAATCAAATCTCCATTGGGACGAAGTATTACCGACGACACAATAACACCCGGATAAACCCTCAAACGTTCCTTGAAAGCCGCAGTCGTAAGATCAGGCGTAGGAGGATTGCTCTTATGAGCCAAAGGCCCCGTCCCCTTGAGGTCCACCCCATGGCACATCACACATCGCTGCAAATAGATATTTTTCCCATTGGCATTATCCGCAAAGGACAGCGATGTTTGAATCAGCGACAAAATCCCTAGCGAAGCAATGACTGACATTCTCACTAGAACAGGTAACCCATGTAGATCGCCGCACCACCACCGGCCTGCAACCCAGCGTTCACACCCGCCATGACCACCGCCCCCTTGGCCGAGCGCGCCAGTTGCCGGTTGACCGTGGTCGCCGCAATGAGCGAAGTCGCCGGGTTGGAACTCAGCGCCACCGATAACGCCAGCAACTTGGGATCGAGCCCGAACAGCAGGGCCGTGGCCGAACCGCCGACCACCAGGCCCACGCCGACTTCGGTATACATGCAAGGACCCGTGATGTCGTCGCTGGTCAGGTCCCGATTGACCAAGGCGTCGCTGACAAACACCTTGCCGGTGCTGGGAAACGCCTCCGCCGCACCGGCCGCAGCCACACCCTTGCCCTTGATCTGGATATTGATCTTGCCGACGCGTGGCAGCCTTGCGCCAAACCCGACACCCACGCCAACACCGCCATAGCGATAGCTGACGTCCTCGCCCTGGGGCGAACGCAGGATAATCGAGCCGCCACTGCCCGCCACCATGACCACGGTCAGACCGCCGCCGCTGGCGGTCTGGTACTGCCAGCGACTTTCATTGACCGGGAGAGGGATGTTGTAGCTCATACGTTCAAAGTCCTTTATGTGAATGAGCCGCACCGCGGCCGCGTTGACGGAAAGCTTTTAGCAGGCCGACAAGGGTGAACACCAAACCGATGAACCCCAGCACCCCGGAGGTCCCCCACAGTGCTGACGGGGCATCGACGATGGCGCTGCCAGCCGGCTGCTCGGGCAAGTAATGCACGCGCACCGGTTGGTCTTTCTGGTAACCGAAAATAAAGCCGCCCTGGGGATAGGAAATTTTTTCGCCGCTGACGGTGGTGAAGGCGATTTCAGGATGCGAACCACCGGCATTCAAATGGCTGACGATGCCATCGGCGGTCTGTGCCTGGGCGAGAAAGTCGCGTCGATCAAGGGTGAGGTTGACGGCAATGCCCAACAAGCCAACGCCAATCAGAGAAAAAAGCAGGCCCAGCAGTATCGTCCCGATGCGTGACGGGGTGTCGTTAGCCATGGCTTGTCCCGGTATTCGTCCATGAAAGAAGGCGGTGAGAATAACAAAAAGCCGGGCTATGGCGTAATGCTGGATTTAAATGCGGGCTACGGTGTTGGGTCAGTTTGAAATGATGCTGGAGGTACCGACACCTTCGCGAGCAAGCGCGTGAACACCACTGAACCTGTGGGAGCGAGCTTGCTCGCGATAGCGGCGGCTCAGCCCACATGGATGTTCAAACCTCCCGCCCCTCTCAAGCCTTCCGGGCCCTCGGCAAGAAAATCGCCAACACCCCGAGCAACGGCAGGAACGAGCACAGCCAGTACACATACTCGATACCACGGATGTCCGCCAGGTGCCCGAGCAACGCGGCGCCAATCCCGCCGAAACCAAACATCAGCCCGAAGAACACGCCGGCGATCATCCCGACGTTGCCCGGCACCAGTTCCTGGGCGTACACGACGATGGCCGAGAACGCCGAGGCCAGGATGAAACCGATGACCATGCTGAGGATGCTGGTCCACAGCAGGTCAACGTGAGGCAGAATCAGGGTGAACGGTGCCACGCCGAGGATCGAGAACCAGATCACCGCCTTGCGCCCGATCCTGTCGCCAATCGGCCCGCCAAAAAAGGTCCCCGCCGCCACCGAGCCGAGAAACAGGAACAGGTGCAACTGCGAAGAGGCCACCGACAGGTCGAACTTCTCGATCAGGTAGAACGTGAAGTAGCTGGTAAAACTGGCCATGTAGAAATACTTGGAAAACACCAGCAGCCCCAGCACCACTAGAGCACTCAAGACTCGGCCCTTGGACAACCCATGAGTGGCCGCCTGGCCTTGCTTGAGCTTGAACAGGTTCAGGTGGTTGGCGTACCAGCGGCTGATGCGGTACAGCACGTACAACGCAAACAGGGCGAACAGCCCGAACCAGGCCACATTGCCCTGCCCGTAGGGAATGATGATCGCCGCCGCCAGCAGCGGGCCGAAGGCGGAGCCGGCATTACCGCCCACCTGGAACGTCGATTGCGCCAGCCCATAGCGGCCACCCGAGGCCAGTCGCGCCACCCGCGACGCTTCCGGGTGGAAGGTCGACGAACCAATGCCGATCAACGCAGCCGCCAACAGGATCAAGGCAAAACTGCCGACCATGGACATCATCACAATGCCGATCAGCGTGCACACCGTCCCGGCCGGCAACAGCCACGGCTTGGGGTGCCGGTCGGTGTGATAGCCGACCCACGGCTGCAACAAAGATGCGGTCAATTGGAACGTCAGGGTGATCAGGCCAACTTGGGTGAAGGTCAGGCCATAGCTGTCCTTGAGCATTGGATAGATCGACGGCAGCACCGCCTGGATCAAGTCATTGATCAAGTGCGCCAGCGCCACGGCGCCGATGATGCGCATGACCAATGGGCTGCTTTGCGCCGGGGCGGCAACGGCCGAGGTGTCGGCTTGGGTATTGCTGATAGCCATGGGGTTTCCATACGACAGAGGGTGCACACGGGCAGGTGCGTCAATGTGCCATTTTTCGGTGCGACAAGGCTATCCCCTTAGCTTGCTATCGACCTTGAAAAATTGTCGAATTCCAAGGTGATAGCCCAACGCCATGGTCTGAATCTTGCCTTGTTAATGAGCTACAACGCGGCTCCTTACAAAGGGGACCGAGAATGGGAAGTTTCGCTACAGAGCTGGCCTACCGAGCCGATTTGGACAAACTTTCGAGGCCTTTTAAAAGGGCACCCGTTTTAGCACTGTGTAGAAACGCACAGAAACAGTGCAGGGGTGTTCAGGGGAGTATGGGCATGCAGGCTTTTCTATCACCGGGAATCAGGTTGTTGGGGCGTTTCGGCTTCGCCCGCAAATTCCAATTGCTGTTCCTGCTTTTTATCCTGCCGCTCATGGGCAGCCTGTGGCTCATTGGCCAGGATTATCGCGACAAACTCAGCCTGATTTCCGGGGAACGCGCCGGGGTGCGCCAATTGCTGGCCCTGGATAACCTCGACAACCTGCTCACCGCCCAGCGCAACCGCGCCGCCCGCTGGCGTGCCACCGAGACCAATCGGCAGCCGACACCCGCGACGCTGGCCGCCATGGCGGCGTACGATGCAGTGCAGCCGGCCCTCAACCAGGCCGCCAGTGACCTGGCCAATACCCTGCAAACCGCAGGGGCCGAAGCCGACACCCTCGCCCGTTACCAACCCCTGCAAACCAGCCTCAACGGCCTGGATTCGAAAAGCCTGGGCAGCGTGGGTTGGTGGCCGGATGGCTATGACCGCTTCACCGCAGCGCTCAGCGCCCTGCAAGCGTTGCGCGAACAAATGGTCATGGATAACCGCCTGACCCTCGCCTCCTGGCTGGAGACTTATCTGCTGACCCAAATTTCCACCCAGCAGACGCCGGACCTGATCGAACGGGTCGGCCGTCTGGCCAGCGTCGGCCAGGCCTCCGTGGTGTCGGGTCAATTCACCTTGCAGAGCCGCCTGCAACTGCGGGACCTGCGCAGCCGTATCGGCGACGCCCGGGATCAACTGGTCAAGACCGGAACATTGCTGGAAACCCGCCTGCCCAGCGACCTGCAGACGTGGGCTGGACAATTCCAAGGCAGCCTCAAGCACTTGGACGCCGGCCTCAAAGTACTGGATGACGGCGTGTTCGGCGGCGCCATCAATCTGAAGCCGGAAGACTTCGAAAAACACATGGATGCCCTCCTCGCCGACCTGGCGACCCTGCGGCAACAATCGCTGGTGGCGCTGGATACGCGACTGGATCACTACTACGGCTCGGCGATTCGCCAGTTCATCCTGGTCGCGACGGTCTTGGGCTGCCTGCTGCTGGCCGCGCTGTATCTTTTTATCTGCCTGCAAGCGTCGATCCGGCGCAGCGCCAGCGGTATCACCTTACTGGCCGAAGCCCTGCGCGACGGCAATCTCAGCTTGCAAGTACCGGTGCAAGGGCGCGATGAACTGGCGGCCATCAGCACCGCCCTCAACGTCGCCGTGGTGCAATTGCGCAACAGCCTGCTGGGGGTGGATCACGAGACGTTGCAGTTGAGCAACGCCGTGCGCACCCTCAATACACACTCCAGCGGCGCCCTGGGAGAAGTCGAGGCCCAGCAAATACAGATCAGCCAGATCGCCGCCGCCGCGACGCAACTGGCCGCCACCTCCCAAGGCGTGGCAAAGAGCTGTGAACAAGCTTCCGACAGCGCCCAGCAGACCCGGCGCATCGCCGCCGACAGCAGCCGCGACAGCCAGCGCACCACGGCGAGTATCCAGCAGCTCAACCAACGGCTCAACGAAACCGCCGCCGCACTGGGGCGGGTCAGCGAACAGGGGCAACAGATCCAACTGGTGGTCGATACCATTCGTGGCGTCGCCGAGCAGACCAATCTCCTGGCCCTCAATGCCGCTATCGAAGCGGCTCGCGCCGGCGAACAAGGCCGCGGTTTCGCGGGGGTCGCCGATGAAGTGCGCAGCCTGTCGCAACGCACCCAGTCCTCCACGCAACAAATTGCCGGCACCGTCGACAGCCTGCGCGCCACGGTCAATGAAGCGGTCAGCCTGATGGAAGCCGCCTGCGGCCAAGCCCAGACCGACGCCCAAGCCGTCACCGGCCTCGGCGAGCGACTGGGCGAAATTGCCAGCGCCGTGCAAAGCGTCACCGACACCCTGGCGCAAATCGCCACCGCCGTGGATGAACAAGCCAGCACCGCCGACGAAGTCAGCGGCAATATCCAGCAGGTCGACCAGGCGGCCATGCGCTTGCTCGAAGGCGCACGGGCCGTGAACGTGGCGGCCGATACCTTGAGCCAGGGAAGCCAGGCCTTGAGTGCCAACACAGGGAGATTTCAGCTCGGCTGACAGGGATTTGCAGCGAGGATTGTTAAGCGGTTGAAAGCGCAGAGAAATATTTCAGATTTACGCTTGACACATCTTCGTTACCGGCGAATAATGCGCGCCACTTGGCTACATAGCTCAGTTGGTTAGAGCATAGCATTCATAATGCTGGGGTCCGGGGTTCAAGTCCCTGTGTAGCCACCAAGTACCGATCCATAGATGTCTACAGCAGTCTATGAATCACCTCAAGAAGCCCGCCTAGTGCGGGCTTTCTTGTTTCTGGCTGTCTACCTCTGTATCCCCCTATACCTTCCCTTCGTGTATCCCGCTGGGTTGCTCAACTTCCCCGGTACCCATCAATAGTTCTGTTGTAGTGCCGCCTGAAGGATAAGTGGCCGCATTACTCAAACGGTGGTACTCCACGTCCCGGCGGACCCTGTCGTTGTCGGTGCGGCATACCAAGGAGGTGGTATTTGCGAGATGGTGCCGAGAGGCAAGAGCGAGAGGCAATCGTTACCCATGGAAAGTCCCCTTAAACAGCCAGCTCGGCTAAATGCCGAAGCGGCGTCAGTCATCGTCTGATAATGGAACTTTTATCGCTTCGCGATATGCCACTTCGCATTTCCCCCAAAAATCAGGATGGAACTGTTGGAGTTCTGCTTGAACGGCCGCGTCGTACTGAACCCAAAACTTATAGCGAACCGTTCCAAGGCTTAGTGAGCTTCGGAAGCTCGTGGGAACGCGGGATTCTGAATCAGCACAAACCATCAGCCCACCGTGCCCAGCAAATTGATGCTCTCCGAAGCGGCTCAGAAAGTCTTCATACGTTGGGTCTGCATCAATGTTCAAGAACACCAGATTACGATCTGTTTTTCCTACCGCGAATGCGCTTAATTCTAAAGGCCGTGGACCGCGAGACTCCGCCACCTGACAACACAGAAGCTTGGCAAAGTAGCGGAATACATCTAGATACCGCACTGAGCCAACCTCATATTTAGGTAAGCTGAAAACCAGTTCTGGAGCCTTACCTTGCGAAAGCATTTCCGAAATCGAGGCATGAAAGCGATCAAACTCGTGATCGGGACCTTGAGTATGAGAACCATTACACGGGGCACATATACGCGCCGAGAAGTGAAAGGCACGGGATTTCGGTCCCTGAGCACTGCGAGGACTACTAGTGCCATCAAAGCTGCCGATAGCCATGGCGTCTTCCCCAAAGATCTTTCGTAAAGCAGAAGCTTTTACCTTGTGTTCTCCCGTGAGTGATTCAGCGGAGCCACAGAGGCAGCAGCGGTCAGCTTGGTATGGTTCGAAAAAAAATCCCATCGGACGGCTCCTTATGATCTAGAGATATTTGGATTTCCCGACGAACCAGGCCGTCTACTTTGAAGCACAATGATAGTCGCAGATGGAGAGTTTGAAACTTGCGCTACCCCTTCGGTCAACCCCCCCAGGGACTGACTTCTGTTAACAAGCGGCGAACATTGCCACCGGTTCCAGGCCGATCTGACTTCAACATTTCTCAACATCGCGCCAGGCCCCGCACTAAATCCGGTATTAGGTTTTGTTAGGTCCTCACGTCGACCGGGGTCCGCGCCGGCATCCCAATCTGTTAGCAATAGCTAGTGGGCGCAGCATCACCAGCAGAGCAGCGTCAAGCCATACATCCAGCCAGCGACCAGCCGCAGTGACCACTCCCGCCACGGACACCGATGCATCCAGCGCTTATTTTGAAAACCAACCCATGAATTAGACTGAACGATGTCAGACAGCCTATTTTGCGAAACAACCCCGTAAAAGGCCTTCACGCACTGTTTCACATACGAGCTTCGCGCATTCAGGATGCGCATGAAATCCCTGTACGTGTTGCGCAAGCTGCTACGCACGCTCGGTACGCACCTGGCACTGGAGCCGCCAGCAGGTCCGCACCGGTGGTTCGCAACCGACGAGGCAAATCAATACTGCCTGTTAGAAAAACGCAGCTCGAACGGTAGTCTGACCTTCCGAGCAACAGGGATAAGCGCAAGCCGTCGTGCGAAGTAATAGTCACTAGCCCTGGCTATCGCTTGCTGGTTGATTACCGCGACCTGGTCATGCGTCAAGATCATATCAGGCTGGTCCGCTACGATCGCGATTCTGGGTGAGACGGGGATTATCATCATGTCGGCAAAGCAATCCGGGGCGATGAACTCGTCAGAATAGGACCGAGCAATGCCCCATTGCATTGACTGGTTATCTTGAAGAAAAGCATTTTGGTATCCGAATACGTGGACGCTTGCCAGTAGCCTGCCCTTCATGACCCCGTCGACGGCATACATTACGTGCTTTCGCTCCAAAATCTCCTGTTGATCTTTGGTTAGGGAGTCGCCAGCAATTCCATGGAGGACGACGTCTTCCAAGCCTTCAAGCCTGAATTTATGGCGTGCGCGCCAAAGCGAAAAGAACTCCTCCACGACGCGTTTTTCAAGAATGCCAATCGTAGTCACTGTGCCATTGACGATGGCTCTAGCCAACGCTTGGAAACGATCCTCAATGTGCTTTCCTACCGCCGCCTCGGTTTTTTGATCCCAAACTCGCTTGGCGCAGAAGATCGGGTTATTGGGTCTGAGTTGCAAGACACGGTTCAATTTTTTAATGAAGATCTCAACGTTGCCGTCTGAATTTGTGAAGCGTTGGATACCCGCTTTCGGGAAGACATGCTGGTCTACCGTCAGACGGTGAGGGTTACCAGGTTGGGTAGGCTCAAACTTCACAATTCGTCGGCCTCGGTTATTTTCTTGGAGACATTTAGGTTCGTACAATTGGTTCGCGCCCTACAACGTGAACCGTTGCGAACCCGGCAAATGGCTACCAGCTTGGTTACTACGGAAAGCTACCATTTCGTTTGGTTTTCACTTCGATTTCCACCGAAAAACCGTTTTTTGGCGGGCAACCTTACCCTCGCCGGAATATTGTCTGCCAAGCTGGAGTTAGCGTTTACCCCTAACGGGGAAACACTCATGATTGGCCATCGAATCCTTTAGAGAGAACAGAATGCCCAGCATCGTTTGGGGTCGACATCCCCAAGAGGCCTACGACAACCCGTACGAGCATGACGCGCAGCGGCAGTTTCTCAGGGAATGCGATGCCCTGCTTCGTGAAATCATCAAGCGCCTTAGGCCGCACACTCTGAAATACCATCGCGACGAGCAGTCCCTACAGAAGGCGACGTGGCTGATCACTATGGACTTGCTGGCATCATTACTAGATTGCGTGGCGCTGCTGAGGGAAACGAGGCACCGGCCAGTTGCGCGAGTATTCCGTGATGCGGTTGAAGCGATCGACGTGATGCGTTTTCTGCACGCGGACACTCCAAAGGCTGAATCGGCACTGAAGAAATGGTACCGGAACGATACGATTTCTCACGGCGAAGTCCGCAAGCTGATTGAAGCCCTGGATGGCGTGGAAGCGGCCACTGAGCGCAGGGTCTTTTACCAGGAACTGTCCAAGCTTACCCACCGCACTTATCGAGCACTTCTTCACAGCGTTTCACTCGGGAGAGACGATCTCATGGTTCACGACAGCCACGGTTCCGGTTATCTAGTACTTCCACACACCATCGCCGCCTATATGGCTGTGCTGGGCGACATAACGATTCAGGCGAGCGGAAGCGTCAGTTTTACCGGACTGCTCTCTACTGATGAGGTGGTAGAAGCTTGGGGTGCGGCTCTGGAGGTTCACACCGTTCCTCGACGCTTCGCAATGCGAGTGAGACCTGACTCAACTCTTTGACCACGCTTTTACAGAATATGAGACAGGCGTGAGGCGAAATCGGCGCCGGGTGGGCGTCTGAGGCCTATCCCGTGCGGAGCCCGTCAAAGTGGACTGTCGGGGCGTCTCACACCCCAGACAGACCCAAGACCGTTATCCAGCCTCCGGTGCTACGCTTACCCAAAACACGGAGAGCCACCATGAGGGCACCAACCTGATCGCCAGCCTGTTCGACCGTCTGAATCAAAACCAGCTCGCCCTGGGCGCCGCGGTTGAGGAGCTTTCCAACTGGGTGGAGCAACGCGGATCTGCAGATATCGCTACCAATGTGCGAGCCGCACTCGAAAACCCCGACGACAACTTGGTGTTTATTCGTCAGGGCATTGCCGAGCTGACCGTCGCCGGCAGTCTGGGCCAGGGGTGACGCCTCCCTAATCCTTGCCCACCCTTGACGGAATTTTGGACAGGTCTTGACGGATTCGACGCGTGCCACCACCCACCGACACGCTGGAGGTCACGCAGAGCAACACTTTGCGGGCAATCGCGCACCTTGGCCAGAACCAGCCTCGTCAAAAGCTTAGAGGGGGCCGTCAAGGTGATTGCGATTAATCGTCAGATCTACGCCGGCGGGACGGGTTGTTGAAATACCGAGCCGAGTAATCCTTAGCGCGCCAACCAATTCTAGACAGGCACTAGACAGATCACAGCCGGCAGAATACCGATCGGTTACCAGTAGGGCTTGTAGTGCGCGGCTCGTGGCGGTGACGGGGTGCCGGCCCGTTGCTGGCCCGTCTAATATTTTGCGGGCGGTTTGGCTCCTGACACCAGGCCGAATCACGCGACACAAACTGCCTGGATTTTGGGTAGTTTCGATTGCGCACTAATAACATCTGCAGATCGTCGCTGGCGCCGATTCGGCTAGGGCCAGCATCTCGCGATCCAGAGGACAGCGCCGTGTCTGTGATCGATTGCGATTACCTGCCAACCGAAAAGGTGAAGATCCCCGCCGAGCTGGCGCTGTTGATTATCAGAAAGGCCAGCGCCATGGCGGCTACATTCGAGGAGCAGGCGCTCGAACAACTGACCAAGGACGCCCGAGGAGCACTCAAGCAGGGCACAGACCCACGGAAGCTCATCAGAGAAATGCGGCTGTGACTGATGACGGCAAACTGCCGAGATCTCGGTAGTTTCCGGCACCTGACCTACCGGAATGGAAGCCCAGACGCTGCTAGCTGGGGCGGATCGCCAAAACCGACCATTGGACTTCTTTGTTGAACGGTGGATTGCCAGCGAAACGTCCTGGTGATCTACTGACGAGCTCGCGGAGCGCTTTGACGGCTGGTGGCGCGAAAGACATATAAATGACTCGTTCAGTAAAGCTATCAAATATATAAAAATAGCGCAGGGAGCCCGCAATGTCCGAAACGTACATCGTTGAAACCAGCTACAGTTTCAAATACACAACAAAAGATCCAGTGCCGATCCCAGATGTAATAGATAGCTTGAAAGCTATGGAGCGGCTAATTAAAAGAACGCCAATCTTCTTGGAAAAAAGATTTGACACGTTAAAAATTACGGAAACAGAAGTATTTGTAGAAAGACTTGAAAGTGGCAGCTTAGACCTAGATTTTATTGTTAGATTCTTTTGCAAAACTGATGAGCGTACAGAGAGAGCCAAGGCGATAGCAAAAGAATTGCTCGAGGAGAAAGGCGTGGTTCGAGACATAGTAGCCTTAGGAGTAGGTAGCCTTCTCACCATTGGCGCATTCCAGATTTTGTCGCCAGGGACCTCGGCCACGCCGTCGCCCACGATCAATGCCTACCAGAGCGTCGTATTTCAGGCGGGCCGCGACCTTGGCTTTGACGAGGCAGCCTTGAAGGAAGCAATAAAAAAAGTACCTGACCAAAAGACTCTCGGCAAAGATGCTTTCAATGTTTTGAAACCTGCAACTCAGGATAAAAAAGCAACCATTGAGGTTCCAATTTCCAGCCTAAATATAGAGCGGGACTTGATTGATAAGTTGCCAGCAGAGTACGAAGCGCCTCAACCATCAGAGCGTTCAACCAGCTACAAAAACGTAGAAATAATCATTGACGCAAGTGATCGACATAATCGCGATAAAGGTTGGGCTGGATCTGTTACTGGAGTGATTGAAAATCGGACAAAGATTCATCTTGATGAAAGCATAGATCCGGCTTCGCTTCATGGCCGCACGAAAATCAAGGCAAACATCGAAATTATCGAGAGATACGTTCCGTCCAAGAAAAAATATGAGACGAAGGAAGTCATCTTGGAGGATCTGATCCAGTAAAATCAAGTCCTGAGCACAGAGGAAGCAATGACTGGCGACAGGACATTACGAATGTATTGGGAAAAGGGTAGTTGTCATAGCGGCATCTACTCGGGCGGCTTCGGCGGAGGCGGTGCCCATGACATCAGTGCTTCAACGCTGTTAGATCTGGAGAGCAAACTCTCTGCCTCCTGAACCTTTGCTAAAAGCTCTGCTAGAGCATCGCCATCCAAACCAACTGAGCGGGTGGCGATGTCGTCGAAAAAATCCTGGAGTTTCCTATCAGAGCTCCACTTGGCGATAATCTTCAGTAGGTTGTTCAGCGAGTCTTCCCGGGCCCGAATAATCATGGAACGCTCGTATCGCGCCGTCGCTATCGCGTGCTCAGCGTCCCACCTCTTCCGCTCCTCAACCGCCTGCCGGTCAGCCTCGGCGATCTGGGGCGCTAAGGTCTTCGCTCTATCGACTAAAGCCAATACGATGTCGTCGAGTTGCTTCAGGAGGCTAACTTTGTCCTCTATCCAAGTACGAGCCCAGTCCACCCGCCCATAGGGACTGTAGGCTCTGAGGCATAGTCGCTTGGAAGCAACGCGCTGAGCACTCCGCCGGTAAAATGTCTTCGTTTTCCTGTCCCACAGCCCAGGCTTGAGCACTTTGGCCTCTTTAACGGGCACATACTGCCCATCTATGTAGACCATCTCTTTTTCGACCGTAGCCTCGTAGACAGTCAGTCCTATCGCTACCTCACCGATGAAGACCAATGTTGGCCGAGCTGGCGCCCAAATATTTGTCTCGAAAACCGACCGTTTAAGGCGGCCCTCCTCATCCCCGAGCACCTTACGGGTGAACCCGCTTTCGCCGCATGCGATTGAGATTCGATGATCAGTTTCACGGAAACAAGTAGCGAGTTTCAGCAGAACTGACGCCGCCCTCTGAAGCGTGGGCTCAGTTACTACCAGGTCGGGTAGATTTCGCTTTGCGGGTTTGAGGTACCCGTCGCCAGCGACTCGGCCACTCGTGAATGAGGCCAAAGAGCCCATCACCATCGTGCGCCGGGCGCTGGCTTTCTTCGGAGCAGCGTCAGTCAGTTCAACCTCCGCTTTACGCGGTAACTGATCGCCCTTTCTCCATTCGGTAGGATCACCCGGTTGGGGCTTGGGCAAGGGCGGAATTTTCGGTTTCTGCCCCGATTGCTTCCTGGCCCAATAGCCTCGCGGTGGACGGGGTATGTTCAGGCCGGCACAAACCCGAGCCAGGAATACTGAGGAAACTCCATATTTTGGAGCCAGGGAAAGCATAGGCGTTGCCCATACCTCGGAGTAAAGGGTCTCCCTTTGGACGCGATCCTGGTCCATCTCCTACCTCTGAATTGGCTTGGAGGTTAAATTGGTCACGCTGACAGTTTTCCCGAAATAGTCTAAGCAGTCATCAAGACGCGATTGTGGCACCGCCTTTTATTACTTCGGCCCGTGCCTGGTTCGGCCCTGCGCTAAAGTTCTACAGCCGCGACCTAGTGTCCGGTCGGCCAGCCTGGCATCCATTGACCATGGCGCTCGCTGCGCCAGGCTGGCCGTTGCCTCCCCAAGATATTGCCTTAGGCTGACGGATCGGCGGCGAAGGGTTTGAATAATTCCGGTTTCAAGCGACACCGTTCGTCGATTCAGCGCCGAGAAAACTGAGCTTTTCCTACAGCTTTGAGCTGATGAATCGGACGGCAAAATGAAGGCAGCAGCACGCACCTTGTATCCCCACATGTATTCCTAGAAAAAACACAATTCATTTTTTTCTATAGATGCAGCAGGTTATGAACCCAGTTCAATTGCCTGTGTACTACCAAGTACTAAAAACGGCTTATCGAAAGATAAGCCGTTTTTTTATGCCTTGAAAAAACCCGTTCTCTCAGAAATTGTTTATGCCCCTGCGATCAGGGACAGACAGGGCTTTGCTCAGTCTCGTGTCGATTTGCGCCACACGCCTCGCATCGCTACAGTCGATCCTATATCCCAAGCCCACGGATGGAGCGACACGTGCTCACAGATCTGAAACCGAACCTTCATCGCCTGTCAGCCGTTTCGTTGCTGGCTGTCGCGTTAACGCTTGGCGCCTGCAAGGCCCCGCCCTCCTCCACCGCCACACCAGCATTGCCCGCCCCGCCGGAGATCACGTCCGGCTACCGCACCGACGTACAGACGCGTTACGCCGACAAGCACATGGCGGCCGCGGCCAACCCGCTGGCGGCCGAAGCCGGGCGGGAGATGCTCCGGCGCGGCGGCTCGGCCATCGACGCGGCGATTGCGCTGCAAGCGGTGCTGACCCTCGTGGAGCCACAATCGTCGGGCATTGGCGGCGGTGCGTTCATTGTGCTGTGGGATGGCAAGGCGGTGCGCACCTACGACGGTCGCGAAACGGCACCGGCCGGCGCCACCGAAAGACTTTTCCTGCAAGCCGACGGCAACCCCATGCCGTTTACCGCCGCCCAAATTGGTGGCCGCTCCGTTGGCACTCCCGGGGTGTTGCGTGGGCTGGAACTGGCCCACCGCAAACACGGGCGCCTGCAATGGGCGACGTTGTTCGAACCGGCCATTGCGTTGGCCGAACAAGGCTTCGCGATTTCGCCCAGGCTGCATTCATTGATCGCGACCGACCCGTCTTTGCCGGGCTCGCCGGACATGGCGGCATACTTTCTCAATGCCGATGGCAGCCCGAAGGCAGTTGGCACCATCCTGAAAAACCCGGCGTTGGCAGGGGTGCTCAAGCGCATCGCCAACGAAGGTCCCGATGCGTTGTACATAGGGCCGGTTGCCGAGGAGATCGTCGCCAAGGTGCAGGGTCACGCCAACCCCGGCAGCCTTTCCCTGAACGCCCTCCAGGGCTACACCGCACGGGAGCGACCCGCGTTGTGCACCGACTACAAGCGCTGGCAAATCTGCGGCATGCCACCACCGTCTTCGGGCGGGGTTGCCGTGGCACAGATCCTCGGGACGTTGCAGGCCCTGGAACAGCGCGACAGCAATGCAGCCCTCGCCCCCTTGACACCCCTCAAGACCGCTACACCCGCCGGCATTGAACCCTCTCCCGAAGCGGTGCACCTGATCGCCGAAGCCGAGCGCCTGGCCTACGCCGACCGCGCCCAATATATCGCCGACCCGAATTTTGTAGCCGTGCCGCTCAACGGACTGGTCAATCAAGGTTACCTGGCCAGCCGAGCCAGCCTGATCGGCCCTCGTAGCATGGGTGTCGCCAAGCCCGGCACACCACCGGGCATCCAGGTAGCCTACGCCCCGGACCGTTCACCGCTGCGCATTTCCACCTCGCAAGTGGTGGCGGTGGATGACCAGGGTGGTGCGGTGTCCATGACCACGACGGTGGAATCGGCGTTCGGCTCGCACCTGATGGTCCAGGGTTTCATGCTCAACAACCAGATGACTGACTTCTCGTTCATCCCTGAAGAAAACGGGCAAAAAGTCGCCAACCGCGTCGAACCCGGCAAACGCCCACGCTCATCCATGGCGCCGACACTGATCTTCGACCATCAGGGTAGACTGCTGGCCGCTGTCGGCTCCCCCGGCGGCTCGCAGATCATCGAATACGTCGCCAAGTCAGTGATCGGCCTGCTGGACTGGAACCTGGATCCGCAGACCGCCATCAACCTCCCCAACTTCGGCAGCCGCAATGGCCCCACCGAACTGGAGAAAGGACAGTTCAGCCCGACGCTGGTCCAGGCGCTGAAAGACAAGGGCCACACGGTGAGCGAAATCGACATGAACAGCGGCACCCAGGCTATTGTCCGGGTGCGTGATGCTCAGGGGAAAACCTCACTGGCCGGCGGTGCGGACCCAAGACGCGAAGGTCAGGCACTGGGCGACTGATCCAATTCGCTCTGCGGTTGATAGATCAGTAGATCTGCGGGCTGGCATTGCAGGTAGCTGCAAATGGCTTCGAGCGTTGCCAGGCGGATACCCTTGACCTTTCCTTGTTTCAACAAGGAAAGGTTGGCCTCGGTAATGCCGATTGCAGCCGCAAGGTCCTTGGATTTGACCTTGCGCATGGCCAGCATCACGTCTAGTTGAATAACAATGGGCATTGAGTATCTCAAACGAAAGTTCTGTTTTCTGAATCGACTTCACTGGCCTGGGACAGTATCCGGGCAATGATCGCAATACAGGCGGCAAGAAATAAAGCGACGAAAGACGGCGCGGTAATACTGAAGGTCAGCAATCGCTGGCCGACCGGCGCATTGATCGTCACCAGCAGGCTGCGGAACGGCTCGCAGATGAAGTCCAGCAGCACCCACACCGCCACTGCGCGCCCCGCATTTCCCAGGTAAACCGCTGCTGCGCTGGAAAAGTACTGCCCTTGGGCGTAGTGCTTGAAGAGCCTGCGCAAGTTGGTAAGCCCGACCGCCAGGGCCAGCAAGGGAATGCTCGTCAACAGTGCTCCACCCAGGCATTGCCACCCCGTCAACCGCAGCGCCTCTTCAGGCAGACTCGACAGCTGCCGCTCGGTCAGGGCAAACCCCAGGCCGTATCGCGAGGTCGCCTCAGGATACAGCCAGGCCACAGCGTTGACGGCCATCATCGCGACCATGAAAACAAGGGTGATGGCTGCCATCCGCTGGCTATACAAGGCAAGACGATTCGAGTGCATGTGAGGCTCCAATAGAATAAAGGAGCCCAGAACATAACCATTAAATTATCGCAAAACAATAATTAATATGTAAAAAGCGATAATTTCAAACCTTACGTGGACAGCTGATTAGCGAACTGGCTCACCGCATCGACCACTTTTTTCGCCCCGTCCTGGATCTCAACGATTACTGTCCCCGCCTCGGCGGCCAGGGCCAGTCCGTGTTCGGCCTGGTGCTGGCCGTCGGTCATCAGCGCCACGGCGTTGCGGGCCATGTCCTGGTTCTGGCGAACCACGCCGACGATTTCATCGGTGGCCTGGCTGGTGCGCGATGCCAATTGGCGCACCTCATCGGCCACCACCGCAAAGCCCCGGCCTTGCTCGCCGGCCCGGGCCGCTTCGATCGCGGCGTTGAGCGCCAGCAGGTTGGTCTGTTCGGCGATGCCGCTGATGGTCTTGACGATGGTGCCGATCACCAGGGATTGCTCGTTCAACGCCTCGATGCCTTGACCGGCGGTTTGCATGTGCCGGGCCAGGTCGCGCATCACGTCCACGGCCTGGGTCACCACCGTCGTGCCGCGCTGGGCGCTGTTGTCGGGCTGCAGCGAGGTGCTGTAGGCAATGTTGGCCGCCTCGGCGACGGCTTTTTCCTGGTTGACCTGGTCGGTGATGTTGGTGGCGAACTTCACGACTTTATACAGTCGGTCGGTGGCATCGAGCACAGGGTTATAGGACGCCTCCAACCATACTTCACGACCGCTGCTGTCGAGACGCTTGAAGCGCCCGGCCACGAACTCCCCACTGTTCAAGCGTTTCCAGAAATGCTGATAGCGCGCGCTGTTGTATTCCTCAGGCTCACAAAACGTGCGGTGGTGCTTGCCCTTGATCTGCGCGAGGTTGTAACCCATGGCGTTGAGGAAGCGATCATTGGCCGTCAGTACGTGCCCGCCCAGATCGAACTCGATCACTGCCGTTGAACGCACCAACGCGCCGATGAGGTTTTCATGTTCGCGGGACGCTTCGATGGTGCGGGTCAGGTCATTGGAGTACATCGAAAAATAGCGGACCCGCCCGTCAGCATTCCGTACGGGCTGGAGAATTGAACGCAGCCAGGCTTCCTCGCCATTGCCCCGCAGCAGGCGCACGGCACCGGAGAAGTGTTCACCACGGGTGAGCGCCGACTTGAAGCGAACCTGGAACTCATTGGATTTCAAGTACGCAGGCACCAGCTCATCCACAGCCCGACCGATCAGGTCCTGGCTCTTGTAGCGCATCTCGTCGAGGAAATTCTGATTGACCGATTGAATCCGTCCGTCGGCATCCAGGGTGAGGCCAAGCATTTCGCGATCCAGGCTTTCCTTGACTTGCACAAGGCTGGACAGTTCTTGGCGAAGAGCCAGTAGCTCCTGCTTCAGGCGGTTGTTGAACATGGGCAGCTCCGACAGCAGAAGAATTGAATAGGCTGTTCCCTTGCCATCGGCCCAGCGTTTTTTTTCTTAAGAGCGCCGCGAGCCGGTACTGAAAATATACCGTCGCCCCCCGAACCCGATCAGCCTCCCACGGTCACTGGATTGTTCTACTGTTGCGCCTGGCTTTCGAAGCAGCCTTGAATATTCATAATCATAAAAACGACGGAATTGCCGTGACCACTGACATCGAAGACAGCCGTTCCGCCCGCTTCGCCTTGCGCTGTTCCAGTTTCGCCGAGCGCTGGTTTCCCGACTCCTGGGTCTTCGCCGCGCTGGCGGTGCTGGTGGTCGCCGTGGCGACGCAATTCATCGGTGCCACGCCCACGGCAGCGGCCATGGCGTTCGGCGACGGCTTCTGGAGCCTGATCCCGTTCACCATGCAAATGGCCTTCGTGGGGATTGGCGGTTACGTGGTCGCGAGCTCGCCGCCAGCCGTCAAACTGATCGATCGCCTGGCGCGCATTCCGACCAACGGTCGCTCTGCGGTGGCGTGGGTGGCCCTGATTTCCATGGTCGCGTCGTTACTCTATTGGGGCCAGTCGCTGGTATTTGGCGGTTTGCTGGTGCGCGCCCTCGCCCGGCGCACCGACCTGAAGATGGATTACCGCGCCGCCGGCGCCGCCGCTTACCTCGGCCTCGGCGCGGTATGGGCCCTGGGGTTATCTTCGTCGGCGGCGCAATTACAGGCCAACCCGGCCAGCCTGCCACCCTCGATCCTGTCGATTACCGGCGTCATTCCTTTCACCCAGACCATTTTTCTCTGGCAGTCCGGCGTGATGCTGCTGGCGCTGATCGTGATCTCGCTGATTGTCGCCTACGCCACCGCTCCCGGCCCCAACAGCGCCCGTGATGCCGCCGCGTGTGGAATCGATCCGAGTTTCAGCATGCCGGCATTGCAGCCCCGTACCCGCCCGGGAGAATGGCTGGAGCACAGCCCACTGCTGACCATCGCCCTGGTGCTACTGGCCGCCGGCTGGCTGTTCCATGAATTTTCGACCAAGCCTGCGATCAGCGCCATTTCCGGGCTCAACACCTATAACTTCCTGTTCATCATGCTCGGCGCCTTGCTGCACTGGCGGCCGCGCAGCTTTCTCGACGCCGTGGCCCGCGCGGTGCCGACCACCACGGGCGTGTTGATCCAGTTCCCGTTGTACGGCGCGCTCGCCGCGCTGCTGACCACGGTCAAAGGCAGCGATGCCCAGACCCTGGCTCACCACATCTCGACCTTTTTCGTCCAGATCGCCTCCCATGACACGTACGCTTTGCTGATGGGCGTCTATTCGGCGGTGCTGGGCTTTTTCATTCCTTCCGGTGGCGGCAAGTGGATCCTCGAGGCGCCCTACGTCATGCAAGTGGCTAACGACCTGAACTATCACCTCGGTTGGGCGGTGCAGATCTATAACGCCGCCGAAGCGCTGCCGAACCTCATCAACCCGTTCTACATGCTGCCGTTGCTGGGGGTGTTGGGGCTGATGGCCAGGGACTTGATCGGGTTTTCCTTTGTACAGTTGCTGGTGCACACGCCGTTGGTACTGGCGCTGCTGGGGGCGCTCGGGACGACATTGACGTATTTGCCGCCAGTGATGCCATAAAGCCACAAAACAGGGCCGATATTTCCATCGGCCCACTTCTTCTTCGGCTCGGTCTGTTTCAGTATGGATACACCCTGTTTTCCTGGGGCCCCCACGCTGAAAAGGATCTGAGCATGTTCAAACTCGCTGTACTTCCCCTTGCCGCCCTCACCCTGAGCGCCGCCGCCCACGCCGCCGACATCGACGTAAATCTTGGCAGCACCGAACGCGTCACCCGTCTCTTCGCTTATCCCAACAACTGCAACGTCATTTGTTTTCGCGACTGGACGCTGGAACAGACCGTCGAGCATTACCTGACGCAAAGTGTCCAGCGCGACGGCTACGACGCGGCCAAGGTCAGCGTCAAAAGCGATAACGGCACCGTCTACGCCAACATCAGCGGCGTGCCGAAAAGCTATCGCCACCCGCTGAAGGCCCTACTCGACGCTGGGGACCTGGCGTACAACGGCGCAACCAAACTCAACAACGACAAGAACTGGTCCTACAATTGGTACCTGTTCCTGCCGCTGGGCATGGCCTTGGAGAACCGCAAGAGCGTCGAGTTACTGCACTTCCCGCCGGATTACTCCCTGACCCAGGCCCAGGATTACTTGGAATCGGCCACCACCGACCGCTGGGCCACGCTGCTCACCGTCAACGGCATCGCCGCGCCAAACACCCCCGCCTACCAGACCATCATCGACATCGCGCCCATCGCGGCGCCGTCCAATGCTGGCAGCACCTTGGAGGGGCTCTACAGCTACTTCAACGATTACCAGACCACCATGGTCAAAGAGGGTACCCAAACCGCCAGCGGCGCCGCATTGCCGATGGTGGCCTTCGGAGCGCCCGTTCGGAACTGGATCAAGACCCAGTACGGCCAGACCATAGGCGTGCTCGGCCTGGCAACCATCACGCCGACGGCGGGGGTCAAGGTGCCGGTCCTGGGTTCCAACCACCCGAGCTATATCTGGTACGCCGCTGACAAGGAAAACTACGACGGTGACGAAGCCAAGGCGGATGCCGCCGGCTTGAAAGTCATGGGCCAGGACTTGAGTGCTGCCTGCTGGCAGGCCGGCATGGGCAGCAAGCCGGGCACCGACCCAAGCACCCTGCTGAACCAGTGCACGCAGACCTGGCAGGTCACGGAAAAGGAAAAGACCTGCGAGTTGTTCTACACCTCGGTGCGTAAACTGAGCGAGGCAGACGCGGCGAAGAAATGCGAAACACCGGCGATCAAGTCGCAACTTCCACAATTGAAGGAGCCCATGCCGCTGCCTGCCGAGGCGGTGTAAACCTTGAGGCGCTTTCCCGCGTAAGCCTGCGCTAACGCGGGAAAGCGCCTTTGGCTCCTGTCAGAGTCGACAGTAGATGTCGCCCCCCGACTTGGGCGAAGCTATCAAGAGCGTCTTTCAACCACCACATTTCTACGGCACTGGCGTCGTCAATGTCAGTGCGACTGACAAGCCTAAGTCAGGGCGCGCCAACCGGGCGCAGCCGATACTGCGGCGGCAATTGCTCGAAACCGCTGATCGTGGTGTCCAGGCTCTTCCAGCGTCCGTCCTTGATGCCGTAGATGCAGCCATGAATCGACAGTTTCTGCCCACGGTGCCAGGCGTTCTGCACGATGCTGGTATGGCCGACATTGGCGACCTGCTGGATCACGTTGAGTTCGCACAGGCGATCCACACGTTCCTCTTCGGTCGGCAACTGGCCCAACGCCTCGCGATGCTCGTAGTACAGGTCGCGAATCGAGCGCAGCCAGCCGTCGATCAGGCCCAATTGGCGGTCCTGCATCGAGGCGCGCACACCGCCACAGCCGTAATGGCCGGTGACCAGGATGTGTTTGACCTTGAGCACGTCCACGGCGTACTGGATCACCGACAGGCAGTTGAGGTCGGTATGCAGCACCACGTTGGCCACGTTGCGGTGCACGAACAGATCACCCGGCAGCATGCCAACGATCTCGTTGGCCGGCACCCGCGCATCGGAACAGCCGATCCACAGATACTCCGGGGTTTGCTGACGAGCCAGCTTGGCGAAAAAGTCAGGATCCTCCTGCTTGATCGCATCGGCCCAACGCGCGTTGTTATCAATCAGATCTTGTAATTCGTTCATGCTGTCTAGCCTCGATAGAGAGTGCGCAACTGTGACAGACGACCGCCGGTCGGGGTCACGTCGGTGATGCATTGGAATTCCTGGCTGCGCTGCCGGTCGACACCAGTAAGGCCCACAGTAGGAGGAATTGCCATGAATGATTCACGACGCCCCTTCGATGCGACGCAACCGGAACCCATCGACGACAACGAGGATCGCATGGGCTCGATGCATGAGTTGGAGTTCGACGACGAACAGCCCAGCGCGAAAATCGGCGACGAATTGCCGCAAGGCGAACGCGAACAGCTGATGCCGCGTGAGCGCGTGCGTGAAGCGGGCATGACCGGCGCCTCGACGGATGCCCATCAATCGACCGATGACGACATGAGCCCGGATCCCCTCATCCGCGAAGACGGCGCCCGGGACGCCTCCGAGGCCGGCGACGACGAGCAGGCTGATTGGGACCTGAGCGTCGTGCATGAAAATGATATTGGCGGGGGCGATGGGCTGGACGAAGCGGAAATGGCCGATATCGATCCATTGGATGGCAAGCGCTGACCCGCCCTGTGGGAGCGAGCCCGCTCGCGATAGCGGTGGATCAGCTTGCATCAATGTCGAATGTGCCGCCGTCTTCGCGAGCACGCTCGCTCCCACATGGGTTTGGGTTTGATCGCAAATTTGATGCACACCGCCGAGCCCCTGTGGGAGCGAGCTTGCGCGCGAT